>DASRVI010000271.1:0-5194 GCA_035655135.1 Acidobacteriota bacterium
AGGTAGGGTCAGATGCAGGGGCTGTACAGACAAGAGCTGTGAAAAAAGGTGATGAATATATCATAAACGGATCTAAATGTTTCATCACCAATGGAGGAGTGGCCCGTACATTTGTTGTTTTTGCTTCCACAGAACCAGAAAAAAGAGCCCGCGGCATAAGTGCTTTTATTGTCCCGAGTGACACTGAAGGAATCACTATTGGAAAAATAGAAGATAAGATGGGGCACAGGGCTTCCAATACCGCAGAAATTTTCTTCGAGGATGTTAAGGTCCCTGCTAAAAATCTTTTAGGAAAAGAAGGCAGGGGATTTATTATTGGGATGAAAACTTTTGAGAGCAGCCGACCGCCAGTTGGAGCGGGTGGCGTAGGCGTAGCCCGAGCAGCGCTTGAGCATGCAGTGGAGTATTCGAAAACCAGAGAACAGTTTGGAAGACCTCTAGCCATGTTTCAAAGCTTGGCCTTTAAAATAGCTCAAATGGCTACAGAAATCAACGCAGCCAGATTTCTGGTATGGAATGCGGCTTGGCGCTTGGATAACGGACTCCCTCTTGGAAAAGAATCAGCCATGGCCAAGATGTATGGTTCAGATGTAGCCATGAAAGTAACCAGCAATGCTCTGGATATATTCGGTGGATATGGATATATGAAAGATTATCCCATGGAAAAATTAATGAGAGATGCTAAACTTTTACAGATCTATGAAGGCACCAATGATATTCAACGTCTGATTATAAGCAGGGAGGTTATCGGACCTCTTAAGTAGGGAAGTCAAACAGGTAATTTCACTACAGATCCCTTTTTGAATAAAGCGTATCTCTTTGAGTTTAGATAAGTGGTTATTATTTTTTGAGAGGGACTCTTATTAAGGAAGGATTATAAAATGAGTATTTACTCTCCTTCTGTAAACAGCTCAGGAATGATTCCTGTTTCTTCCACTCCAGCGCCCCTAGCGATATCAATAACTTCGACCACCCGGCTGTAAGGAATTGTTGCCTCAGCTCTGATAAATATGGTTTTGCTTTGTCGGGCTTCATAAATTCTTCTTAACTCGCTCCTCAGCATGTTCATCTCAACCGCATCTTTGTTGATAAGGACAGTTCCATCTTTTTGTACAGTCAGAACAATAAGCCCCTTGGGAGTCGAGCTGGTGTCCTGAGTCGTTTCCGGAAGCTTGACGTCTATTCCTTTTTGAAGGGTGGGAGTTAGAACGATAAAGATTATGAGCAGCACCAGAAGGACGTCACATAATGGAACAACATTAGGTTCTGCTTTTGCAGCCATAAAAACCTCCTAATCTACATTGTTAAGATGATATTTTATGACAATTGGCTGATGTTTGTCAATGCACCAGCAAAAAAAAGTGAAATTTGAGTGCAGTTTTTGCTTCCAAAAAATTTCTAAGGGGAAGGGCAAGGGATTCATCACCCGATCGATTCCCACATCGGTACCTCGGAGGGGGACAGCTTTGCATTCCCCCTTCCGACGGTCGCTAAAGCTCCCTGCCTCCCCTTCTCGGGCTTAGGCCCTGCGACCAAGGGGACACACCCCCTTGGAACCCCCGACGATTTGTGAATCCTCACAAATCAATCTCACTCCCATTCGGGCTTTGCTCTCCTCTAAAGAGGAACCATGCCCTTCTCCCTATACTGTAATACTGATCCGCAATTTATCTAGGCTATTATTCTGTACATTACCAACGCACGCACTGGGAAATTTAGGTGCGGCTGAAGTGACATTGAAGATTTAGCCTTCTGATGCAATAATATGATCCTGGGAAATTCACAAGCTGAGGTTGCGGTAGATGCGAGGCGCAGGGCATGAAGCTGTGGTCCTTCACCGCGAATGCCCCGCAACGAAGCAGATGCGGCAAGATCAGCTTGCCTATAAGGTAAAATATGTATGCATTAGATTAAAATCATAACTTGATTAAAATAATAATCATGCTTTTAATGAATAGAACAGTGATGAAAAGTCAGGTCATGATAAATTTGTATGGAAATGCATACATATTTTATGAATGACCAGGATGTCTGATCCACGGATAGGGGGAGTTACGCAGGAGCCGAGAAAAACGAAAAAGAATGGCGTTAAAAATCTGAAGGGAGCACAAGCCGCACCTAAATTTAGGATTTGACAGTATTTTCTGTGAAAAGGTATATTACTATTTTGAAAAGGGAAGATATGAATAAAAAAGAAATCGCCCAAAAAATCGAATCCATAAAAAAAAGTGTGGAGCAGGACCAGTTTGAAATCATGACAAAAAAAATACTGGAAAGAAAGTTTCATTTACACCGCTCCAACCGGAATTTTATAGTGAAAAAGCTTATTGAAGGAATAAGAAAACATTTGATAAAGGAAATTGACCTTATTTTGGAGCCTATTTTAGATAGGCAGAAGGAAATAAACTTAAGATTTTTAAAAGAGATAAAAAATATCAAAGAACAGATCGAATCCAAAAAGATGCAGCCCATCAAAGATGAAAAAAAAGTTAAATGACGTTTATATGGGAATAAAAAGCAAGCTGGGAATTCCAAAAAAAAATACAGATATAGAAACTATAGCTGTTTGCGCCGCCCAAGTTCCTTTTTTTAAAGGAGGAGCTGAAGCCCATGTGAACGGATTGGTTGAAAAATTAAGAGAAAAAGGATATGAAACAGAACTCATAAATATTCCCTATAAATGGTATCCCAGAAAACAGTTATTAAAAAGCATACAGATATGGAAGATGCTGGACTTAACGGAATCAAACGGAAAAAGAATTGATATGGTGATTTCCACAAAATTCCCTTCCTACTTTGTCAGACATCCCAAAAAGGTTTTATGGTTGATTCATCAATACAGACAGGCTTATGATTTATTTGATTCTCCTTACTCTGGATTTGAGCCCAAAAAGAAAAAGGATATCGATTTTAGAGATATGATTCAAAAAATGGATAATAAAGTTTTGAAAACCTATGACCGCATATACACTAATTCAAAAAATACGGGAAAAAGATTGAAAAAATTCAATAACATCGATTCTGTTCCTCTTTACCATCCACCAAGTTTGGCTGGACAATATTTTTGCGAAGGATTTGGGGATTATGTGCTTTCAGTAGGACGACTTGATAAGCTTAAGAGAGTCAACATGTTATTGAAAGCATTGAAGCACTGTGATAAAAAAATGAAATGTAAAATAGCTGGCACAGGACCTGAAATGGATCATTTGAAAAAATTGGCTGAAAAATTGGGCATTTCAGAGAGAACCGAATTTATGGGATATGTGGATGATGAGGAGCTTTTAAAATTATACGCTGGATGCAGTCTAGTCTTTTTTGCCCCCAAAGATGAAGATTATGGATACATCACTCTGGAAGCTTTTCTCTCCAAAAAACCGGTTATCACAGCACTTGATTCTGGCGGCCCTTTGGAATTTGTTGAAGATCAAAAAAACGGTTTTGTATGTGAACCTTCTAATGACAAAAAAATAGCTAAAAGAATGGAAGAATTGTTTTTTGATAAATCAAAATGTGAAATTTTTGGAAAAAATGGTTATGACAAAGTCAAAGATATTAGCTGGGAAAAAGTGGTCCGTACTTTAGTTTATGGCGAATAAAATGAGGATTGCTTATTTTTCTCCATTAAATCCGGTTAAATCTGGAATCTCTGATTATTCAGAAGAAATCCTTCCTTTTTTAAACTCCTATTTTGACATTGATCTGTTTATTGATCCTTCTTGGGAACCGGAGAACAGTGAAATACGAAATAAATTTAATATCATTCCATTTAACACAGAATCTTTTGATTCTTCGAAATATGATGAAATCGTATATCATATGGGAAATGACTATAAAGCCCATAAATTTATTTATGAAAGCTTGATGAAATATCCGGGCATTGTGGTCCTTCATGACCTGGTGCTGCAGGGATTTTATGCAGAAAGATATGATGAGACCCGGGATTTTGATTCCTACAAGAGACTTCTTGTCAAGAACTATAAACAGAAAGGAGTCCAGATAGCTGAAAGAGTCAGACTGAAGCTGCCTAATCAAATATGGGAATCTGAAAAAGCCATTGATTATCCCTTGAACGAGGAAGTTCTCAAGGCAGCCAAAGCTGTGGTGGTGCACTCAGAATTTGTTAAAGATAGGGTCTGCCTGAAGACAGACAACCCTGTCACAAAGATAAATCAACATGGATATATTAACAAAAAATTTGACGTTGAGAATACCAGGAAAAATCTTGGATTAGAAAAAAAGGATATTCTTATTTGTTCTGCTGGTTTCATCAATAAAAATAAGAGATATGAACGTATTTTATCAGCGCTGTCTGAGATCAAAGAGTTCAGGTTTAAATATTTGATAGCGGGAAAGGACAGAGGCCGGCTTTTGGATAATTATTTAAACGGTACTGAATCATATATAATAAAATTAGGGCATCTTCCCATTGAAAAGGTTGAAGAAATCCTCAATGCTTCGGATATCTGTATAAATCTGAGGTATCCGACCATGGGGGAGAGTTCTGCTTCCTTGTTAAGGATGATGGGGTATGCCAAACCCACTTTGATCACGGATTATGGATCTTATGCAGAGTTCCCAGATTACTGTGCTGTTAAGATTTCTCCTGACATTGATGAGAAAGAAATGATAAAGAGGACTGTCACTGCCCTGGCCCTTGACAAGGATTTTAGATTATCAATGGGAAGAGAAGCTAAAAATTTTGTGGAGCAGGAATGCAGCATCAAAAAATGTGCTCAGGAATATGCCGGATTTATAAAATCCCTACAAAAAAAGAGAGCTAAAAATGCCGGAGAATAAAACAGATAAATTCAGACAAAAAATCAAAGAACTTAAAAGAAAAATACACCAAGAAAAAGAAGGCATCCAAAAGATAGAAGATTTAATAAAGAAAAAAGTAGAAAGGGAGCCGGGCATATGGGAGTATGATTTTTATGAGTTGGAGTCAGAAATGTGGAGTAGATATGTCAGTATAGAAAAGAAGATTGAACGTTTGTCAGAGAAAATTTCGAAATACTCAGGAGGGAAATTTATAAATTTATTTAGATTTATTAAAAATCTAAGAGGAAATATAATAGTTAGTCGGGAGTTAATTCCTTTTTATTTAACTATCATGCTCAGTTTGCAAAAGCTCAAGGATCGTCTTAATTTTCTTGAATATAAAGTCAAGAAAATAAATAGAGAAAAGGAGGACTTG
>DASRVI010000272.1:0-5066 GCA_035655135.1 Acidobacteriota bacterium
AAGATTTCATTTATATTACCTCAACACAACTGCCCTTACTTTTAATGGAGGACTGGGGGTGAAAGCACTTTTTTCCTCGAATTTGGGATTTAAGATCGATGCCAGAATTTTTGTCTGTGACCCAGATTTCGAACAAATCATCAGGCTTGAAAGTGGAGGGACTACTTTATTTGATGATGAAGGATCTGTTATTCAAAAAGGCACTCATATAGATACCAATTTGAATATCGGCTTGTTTATAAAGTTCTGATGGTGATTTTTTCTTTATAAAAACATCTAACGAGAACCGATATTCTTTGGATTGTTTTTTTTTATTTGAGCTCGATGGTTTGGGTGATTTTACCCCCGAATCTGGATTCATATTTGATCTGGATGTTTCCTTTTCCAGATACCAGAAACTGATATTCCACATTTCCGAAACCAGGCACAAACAGGAATTGGAGTTCAGGTCTGTGTTCTTTATATGAAGCTGTGTTTCTGTAGGGATCCAGGAGTTTTCCTCCAGCCAGAACCTGGGCATTTTTTCCTGAAACAGTGAGCTGATCTTTTGGGAACAGGTTGTGCTGCTGGGCATAATAGCTCATGGTAGGGATAGCTTTTGAATTTTTCAGTCTCACTCTTAGTCTGTAAAGATTGTTTTCAACTTCCTTGACTTCAAAAACATCCATGCTGACTTCCGGTGTGTTTTTTGCTGAGAAGAGAACAGCCATGGCGTTTCTATGGACCAGGTCTTTAAGCATAAACGGTGCGGGCATGCGGGAAGAGTATTTGACCCACCCTCCGATTTCAATCTCTCCATAAGTGGGGTGGTTGCAGGGAGCCCAAGGTTTGTAGAGTTCTCCTTGTGCCAGATGATCATTGAATTTTAATCTTTCTCTTGCCAATTCATTCGATTCCATAAAGGGAAATCCTTCTCCAGCTTCAGGTTGGGCTTGTTTCTCTTCTTGTCTGGTTTTGAAGGTTTCAGTTGAAGACTGAAAAAGTTCTCCTACAAATCCGTAGGCGCCGTTGCAGCCGACCATCCACTCAATAAAATCGCCATAGGTGGTGTAAAGGTCTTTCCAGCTCACCAAGTATTGGTAACCCGGAGTGATCCGCTCTCCTTGTTTTCCAAGATAATCATAGACCTGAATATCCTGGAGAGGATAACGGAGGTTTTTTTGACTGGGTCCTCTTAGATACAATCCGCCTGAATTATGAAACGCCCACGCCATGCATATGTTAGGGCGTTGGCGGATGAAAGAAGCCATGGCTTTAATGCCTTTACCGGAAAAAGGATAGTCCCCAGCTCCAGACTGGACATATTCAGGCATCCAATCAAAGCCCCAGTTTCTATTTGGATCCACATATCCTTCTGAATCTTCATTGATCAGTCCATCTCCATCATTGTCGATTCCTTCTTGTCCCAGTAAAGTCCATTCCCCTTTTTCGCCCGGTTTTATCCGTATCATCAATCGGGGGTCTTCTGGATCTGTCTTGTATTGACCATAGGGATCTTTTTTCCGCATCATGCAGATATTTCCATCTCCGTCCAGGTCATCGGGGAAGTCTTCATTAACCAGACCGTCCCGGTCATCGTCTTTAGGTCTTCGAAGCCCTCTGTTGCTGCTGGCTGTATTGGGATCATTAAAAAAGTGGTATCTTCCATCCACATTTACAGAAGGGATGACATAGAAGCAGTTTTTGTCCACCACTTCAGTAATATTCTCGTTTTCCCCGTATTTGGTGAGAATATAATTAAGGAGATAAAGGCACACTTCTGTTGCCTGGATCTCATTGCCGTGAATGTTTCCGTCTATGTAAACTCCTGGTTTATCCAGTTCTGCTCCTGTTTCCGGGTTATTGACTGTAACACAATATATAGCACGGTCTTCTTCACTTTTTCCTACTAAATCCACTTTAGTGAGAGTGGGAAAGGCTTTGTTCAGTGCTTTAATAGCTTCTACCATTTCTTCATAAGAATAATAGTGGTCAAAAGTAAGCGGAACCGATATTTTTTGATCTGCCGCTGGAGTGCTGTTGGCAGCTAATAAAAGCCCGAATAGGGTTAAAACTAAAATTGTTTTTTTCATCTCCTGCCTCCTAGAGTGATAGTCTTGGAGTCTTTCCAGGCAATGTTGGTCTTTGCCTGAATCTCAATTTTTACAGGTTTTTTTACATGGATCAACCAGCTTATTTCCTGGCTTTTATTTTCTCCAAATGACTTGATAAGGCTTCTTTTTTTACCTTCAAGTATGTCGATTTCCCCATCAAGGGTGACGATGACAGGAAGAATTCGGTTGTTCCTTTTTCCCATGGCTGTGGGATAAGGCAGATATTCTGAATTTTCCACCCAGACTTTAAGCCTGTAAACTCCGCTTCCGATCTCTTTGACTTCTGTTTTTGAAATTTGAATATGAGCCATTTTATTGGCGATTTCAAAAACCCAGGGTACCTGACCTTTTAATAATTTTTGGATCATATCCGGCGGAGGAGTGTTTTTTGTGAACGGTACTTCTCCTCCTATTTCGACGACACCTAATGTGGGGTGGTCATATTCTTTCCAATCGACAAATCCTTTTCCTTCCAGGTTTTGGTCGCTGAAAGCCAGAAGGGCTTTGTCTTCTCCAGAGCCTCCTTCTTTTTCTTGGGGTTTGGGCATTTTTTTCAGCATTTCCGCCATTCTCTTGGTATTCATAGCCCCGCTTTTAACCGCATCCATGACATTTTTTGCCTTGAAATTATCAGGAGCCCCCATTGATTTGAGGAATTGATTTATTTTATCTTCCCCTAAAGCAATGAATTCTTCATCAGTCATTTTTTCCAGTTTTTCAGGGGTTATCTCTAATTCTTTTTTTTCTTGTTTTACTTTGGGTAAAGTCCAGAAATCCATACTGAATGAAGGAAGCCCAAGATGATAGTAAGACCAGAGTTCAAAGGAACCATCCTTAGCTTTTTGAGGTTCAAGACGTTCTTGGTCCAAACTATTTTTTTTGAGGAATTCTTTATACTGATCAGCTAGTTCTTTATAGTATTTCAAGTCTTCAGGAAGGGGATTGACCACCGCACCCAAACCTAAAAATTGAGCCACCATAGATTCTGTGAGCTGCATTCCTGCAGGCACAAGCGGTTGAAGCAGGTCAATGATTTCTTTCATGGTGTAGGTCTTTTCTGTATCCAATCCAAACATCTCTCCGTATCTCTCAGGTATTTTGATCTGGTCTAGATCCACAGAACCTTGTCGGCCTCCTTCAGGGGGGTTGAGACAGAAATTAGAGGCACCGAAACAGAAAGTCATTCCGATTTCTTGATGCTCCATGATGAATTTTATGAGGTTGTAACTTTCTTCTTCGCTTCCGGGCCAGGATCCTCCGGTTGGGGTGTAATATTGAAAAAGATGAGGAAAATTGATTCCAATATTAACCCCTCCGGGACCGTCTTCATTGTATTTTCCGTCTCCATCATTATCCCGACCTTCCGAATAAAGCTTATAGACTCCCTGTTCCCCTTTACTGGGATCAGCTTTTTTCATGATTCGGGATTCATCCGGGACGATCATCCAGGTTCCTTCAGGGCTTTTGATTCTCATGGTGGTGATGACACCGTTTCCATCTAAGTCTTCCACTCCGTCTTCATCCACTTGATCATCCATGTCATCATTATAAGGCTTGGAATTTCTTGGATTTTGGATCAAAGGTTCTTGAAAATAATGGGATGCGGCATCTGGATTCCCACAGGGAAGCACATACCATGTCTTATCCTTAAAAAGGGATTTATCTTCCAAAACAGATTTCACTAAATAAAGAGCTGCTTCACTGGCAATGGGAGTGGTTCCTTCTATATTGGCGACTACAAGCACAGCAGGCAGTTCTTTTTTCCCCTTATCTGTTTCGTTTCCGATTTCCAGTATATAAATTTCTCTCTGAGAAGGAGTTTTGGCAATGGAATGAAGTTTTGTTATTTGAGGATAATTGTTCGCTAAGTTCTTAACCGCTTCATTCAGTTCAGCAGGACTGTGGTATTGGATGAAATTTAAAGAATCAGTGGAGGCTGGAATGAATATGCTAAGAAAAACAAGACACAAAGAAATGGTCAGTATTTTTTGTCTCATGGACACCTCTCTTTTTTATTTTTGATGCACAAGTGCATTATTATACCTATACGGATTTTGAGTGGCAAAGGTTTTGCTCAGGAAAAAGTGATATCAAAAAAATAAAATGACAATGAAGACATCGCCATTTTTTTATGAACAGGTCAGGTTAGTTGGAGATATAGCCAGTCCGATATAATAAGTTATAATCTTTATTCCTGATTTTGACCTCTATGGATTTAAAGTTTTCTTCATCTTGAGCTTTTTGTGGAATGTAATAAAGAAGATAATAGCGTTGGGCTTTATCTGCACATTTTTTAAATGAAAGATAGGGATTTTGAGCTGTGTAAACATCTCCTCCTGTTGCTCTGGAGATCTTTGAAAAAGTTTCAAAGATATCTTCAGACTGTTCATGCATCTGTATCCCAGAATAATGAACAGGTTTTCTGTCTAAGAATAAGAAGTTAAAATAAATTCCGGCATCTGCAAAGGCATACATGATTTTTCGGGTATCAATTTTTGGTTCCCGGCTGTAGACAGCCATAAGATCCTGGAGACTTCCCAAGACATGAGGTTGGTCTTGAAGCATGGATGTCAGCTCCTGGATGATTCTGGGTTGGATTTCAGGCCTAAATTCTCTTTCATAAAATAAATACACAAATTTTTGTCCTTTTTTATATTTGAGCTGTTGGGCAAACTGCAAAAACTTACTCTCTTTGACCAGTCGAAGTTGTTCTATTTGGCTGAGTGTCTCTCTATACCGCGGGAGGAGGAATTCAATGCCAAAGGAATCAACGCTTGAGTCTTCTTCAAAGTCAAAACCTGAGCGTGAGCTGGAGCCTGAAATGCTGGAGACAATTCTTCTAAGGTCTCTGAGAAGGCTTTTATATTGGGAAGAACCAGTTTGAGTATCTTTTCGGACGATTTTTGTCATTTCTTCACCCAGGTCTTCCATGGACATAGACTGCATTGCCTGATCGGACAGAGAGTAGTTCTT
>DASRVI010000273.1:0-4503 GCA_035655135.1 Acidobacteriota bacterium
GTGTGTCCCCTTGGTCGCAGGGCCTAAGCCCGAGAAGGGGAGGCAGGGAGCTTTAGCGACCGTCGGAAGGGGGAATGCAAAGCTTTCCCCCTCCGAGGTACCGATGTGGGAATCGAGCGGGTGACGAATCCCTTACCCTTCCCCTTATCATTCTAGTAAACTCTATCACGGAAATAAAAATGCTTACTCTTTCATTCAAGCATTATTATATCCTTGATAGGATCTGTTCAGATTAAAATCCAATACATTCAAATTTTTAATTGACGGAATGTGTTTTATCAATGTAATATGGTCATTAAAGTCGCTCATAAAAAAAGAATAAACAAGAAAAAATGACTATAAATATTTGGAAGAAAAAGGAGGAACCGTGTTAAAAGAGCATCCTAAAGGTTTGTTCGTCGCATTTTTTGCCAACATGGGAGAGCGGTTTGGCTTTTATACTATGTTGGCCATATTTGTCTATTATATTCAAGCTAAATTTGGTTACACCGCCACCCAGGCTGGAGCTGTTTATGGCACTTTTCTCTTCGGCATCTATTTCTTTCCTTTATTAGGCGGATGGCTGGCTGACCGGGTCATAGGATACGGCAAAACCATCACTCTGGGGACGGTTTTGATGTTTCTTGGATACAGCCTCATGGCTCTTCCTGGGTTCGGCCAAGCGTTTCTTTTTATCGCCTTGGGCATCATATGCTTGGGAACTGGATTCTTTAAAGGAAACCTTCAAGCCCTGGTGGGAAATCTGTATGATGACCCGAAGTATGAAAAAAACCGAGACTTTGCCTTTAATATTTTCTATATGGGGATTAATGTGGGTGCCTTTTTTGCTCCTCATGCCGCCACTGGAATCAGTAACTTGATTATGGAAAAATCCGCACTGACCTATAACGCAAGAATACCCGCTCTAGCCCACCAATTTCTTGATGGAGCATTAAAAGACACCTCAGAACTTCTCTCTTTAGCCAAAGCTCAGCTGGGAAGCAGCTTTACAGACCTAACCTCTTTTTCTCAAACATACATAGAGACACTGAGTAAATCTTATAATGCGGCTTTTGCCATTACTGCGTTAAGTATTGTGGCCTCATTCCTGATATTCGTGGGATTTAAAAAATATTATAAACATGCTGACTTAACAGAAAAACAAAAAGAAGCTTCAGAAGAGTACAGAGATAAAATGATCCACCTGACTAAGAAGCAGACCCGCGACCGGCTTTTTGCTCTCTTCTTTGTTTTCTTTGTGGTTATTTTCTTCTGGATGAGTTTCCACCAAAATGGATTCACCCTCAGCATGTTTGCCAGAGACTATACAGTTAGTGAAGTCAGCAATATCACTTATACATTTTTTAATCTTAAATCGTTTCTCCCCTTTCTGGCAGCTATAATTGGGCTGGTCTTACTGGTTAGGAAGAAAAACAAAATCTCAACCAAAGTCATAGGTCTTGTCCTTTTAATCGGAGGTGGATTTGTGACTTATGCTGTGGTCAAAGGATTCAATCCTACCATGTCTATCAGCCCTCAGCTCTTCCAGCATTTCAATCCCATCTTTATCGTGTTTCTGACTCCTGTTGTTATAGGATTTTTCACTTTCCTCCAGAAACGGGGCAAAGAACCCAGCACTCCCAAAAAAATCGGAATCGGTATGATCTTAACGGCCTTTTCATTTGGAATCATGATGATCGCATCCAGAGCACTTCCCTCTCCAGCTGACCTCCAGGGAAGTGTTTCTCCCATGCTTATATCTCCATATTGGCTGATCGCCACTTACTTTTCTGTGACCATAGCAGAATTGTGCCTCTCTCCTATGGGAATCTCATTTGTTTCTAAAGTCAGCCCTCCTAGGTATAAAGGAACCATGCAGGGAGGATGGCTGGCCGCCACCGCCATTGGAAACGCACTGGCTGGTTTTATCGGCTATTTCTGGGATAGGTGGGAAATCTGGCAGTTCTTCCTGCTCTTGATTGCGGTGTGCTTTATTTCAGCCGCTCTCATCTTCTCAGTCATGAAAAAACTGGAGAGGGCCTCAGAATCATAAAACGCCTCCATCTCTCATAAAAAAGACTGATATAAATACTTTAGGAAGGTACATTTAAAAAAAATGAACCAACGAACATTACCCAGGCTGTTTAAAAACAGTGTGAAAAATTTCGGCAGCAACATATTGCTGTGGGAAAAAAATGGATCCAGGTATCAAGGAACAACCTATTCTGAGATGGAGAAACTTGTCTATGATTTTTCAGCGGGACTTATCAGTCTGGGTTTAAATAAGGGAGACCGGGCCGCTCTTATATCAGAAGGCAGAAACGACTGGGTTCTGAGTGAACTGGGAATTCTTTTTGCTGGAGCTGTGAATGTTCCCATTTCAATAAAGATCAACGACCTTCAAGACCTCAAATTCAGACTGGCTCACTCAGGATGCAAAATGGTCATTGTATCCAAAACTCAGTCAGGTAAAATACGGGAGATTAAAAAAGACCTTCCAGACCTTGAGAAAATCATCATCCTTGATAAAATGGACAACTGGGAATCTGAAGAAATCCACAGGGATGAAGTCCTTTCCCAAGGCAAAAATTTTCTTGAGT
Source organism: Acidobacteriota bacterium (assembly GCA_035655135.1). GTDB lineage: Bacteria > Acidobacteriota > Aminicenantia > Aminicenantales > Aminicenantaceae > WJMT01. Next base: position 2,580 of record DASRVI010000273.1, read on the forward strand.
CCAAAGGAGATGAGTTCGAATCCACCTGGCAGTCTATTAATGAAAGTGATTATGCCAATATTTGCTATACTTCTGGAACCACAGCAGATCCCAAAGGAATTTTGCTGACTCATAGAAATTACACCGCTAATATTGAACAGTCTAATTCTCTTGTTTCATGCCCAGAATACTATGTCACACTGCTCATCCTCCCATGGGATCATGCATTTGCCCATACCTGTGGTATTTACACCATGATGAAAAATGGAGCCAGTCTGGCTTCAGTTGAACTGGGAAAAAGCGCCTTAGAAACCCTTAGAAATATTCCAAAAAACATCCGAGAAATTCGGCCTACCATCATGCTGAGTGTTCCGGCGCTGGCTAAAACTTTCCGAAGAAACATAGAAAACGCCGTAAGAAAAAAAGGGGCTAAGACCGAATCTCTTTTTAACAAGGCTTTAAAAACAGCCTATGACTATAATGCCAACGGCTGGAACAGCGGTAAAGGCCTCAAGAGAAAATTCAAGAAACCCGTGCTTTTACTTTATGACAAGCTCGTCTTTAAAAAAATCCAGCAAAACTTTGGTGGACGTCTTGAATTTTTTGTAGGGGGAGGAGCTTTATTAGATATCGAACTCCAGAAGTTCTTTTATGCCATAGGAATCCCTATGTTCCAGGGTTATGGACTCACAGAAGCAGCTCCTGTCATCTCATCAAATTCACCCCAAGTACACAAACTGGGTTCCTCGGGTAAAGTAGCCAAAAATCTAGAGCTCAAAATAAGGGATGAGAATGGACATCCATTGACTGCAGGAGAAAAAGGAGAAATAACAGTCAAGGGCGAAAATATTATGGCAGGCTACTGGAAAAACGAAAAAGCAACCCAAAAAGTTTTGAAAGATGGATGGCTGTATACAGGAGACTTGGGATATCTTGATGAGGACGGTTTTTTATATGTTCTGGGAAGGGAAAAAAGCCTGCTTATCGGAAACGATGCAGAAAAATACAGTCCTGAAGGAATCGAGGAAGCCATCACAGATAACTCTGAATACATCGACCAGATGATGCTTTATAACAACCAGTGTCCCTACACTGTAGCGCTCATCGTTCCCAATAAAGAAGCTTTGCTCAGTTGGCTGAAAAAACAAAACCTGTCCTGCAAAACACAGCAAGGACAGGATGCCACTTTGAAGCTGATCCAAGAGCAAATCAATGCTTTTACCACTGGAGGAGAACATGAAGGCATGTTCCCCCAGAGATGGCTGCCTTCTGCTGTGGCAGTGCTGGGAGAACCTTTTACCGAAGAAAACCGGATGCTCAATTCAACCTTAAAAATGGTTCGTCGACGAATCACGGAACATTATAAAAACCGGATCGACTTCCTCTACACTCCTGAAGGAAAAGATATCTGCAATCATCAAAATAGAACTATTGTATCCCGCTTCAAAGAGTCTTAGGGAAATCAGTCATCTGCTGAGCCTGTGGTTCCTTTATTCCTGAAAAGAGACTTGGCTTTTTCTCTTATTTTTTCCGGAGTCCATTCTGAAGGGTCTTCCATCCGCTCTGATTTAGGCCCTGGATCATAGGAAGCCGCTTCCAATATCTCATTTAAAGCAATGGGGGCTGTGTCCTGGGAATTGAACACATCCACCAGCATGTGATAAACAAAATCCTCCACCCTTTTTATCATCCGCTCTCTGATTTCTTTAGGCTGTCCCGTGAGTTTGTTCTCAAAAGGAAGATTTAATTTCTTATAATCTCCTCCCTTCAGTCCTCTTTCTTCGGCATAAGCCTTCATCTTCTCCCACAGTTCTTCAGTAACCCCTTCTCCTTCAATCTTAATGAAGTTTCCGTCTTTGTCCTGTTGGGCATTCCCATAGTCATTCACTTCTAATCCCCAGGATATCATCTGAAGCGCAGTGGCCACATTGGCTTTGGTGGTTCG
>DASRVI010000274.1:0-6826 GCA_035655135.1 Acidobacteriota bacterium
TGTTCAAAATGCAGACAAAAAGAATATCTCAGTGAACAGCAGTTAGTTGAATCAGGAATAGATCCGGAAAAATATAAAAATCATGCTTTTTATGAGGCAACGGGTTGCGAAGAATGTCATTACACTGGCTATAAAGGCAGAACCGCTATCGCTGAATTTCTAGAGTTATCTGATGAAATAAGAGAGATGATTCTGGATAAAAAACCTTTATCAGAAGTTAGGAAAAGGGCAAAAGAGGAAGGAATGATCTTTTTAAGGAAAGCAGGTATGGATAAGGTTCTTAATGGGATAACCAGTTTAAGAGAACTGAATAAAGTTACTTTTGTGGAGTGAATAATCCAGATTATAGGTATGAATATAATTTGTTAGGATATCAAATTTACTATGAATCAGTTTTGGGATAAAATCACTAAATTCTTTTCTGATCCACCACAAGTTTCCACCGGTTTTTATATTTCGCCTCATTATTTTTGTGGAGTAACTCTTTCAGCCAAAGAAAAAAGAATTGATGATTATTATATACAGAATCTTCCTCAAGGTGTTGTTCGTCCCTCTCTAAATGAAAAAAATATTATTGAATCAGAGGTTTTGAAACAGGAATTTTCAAAAGCATTAAAGAAAGTGAAGGTAAGAAGCAAGAATGTTGTGTTGATTTTTCCGGAATTGTCTCAAAAAACTTTTACTTTTTCATTTGATTCTCTTCCAGGTTCTCCTCAGGAAAGAGAACAGATCATTCGCTTCAGAATAAGAAAGAAGATGCCTTTTTTGCCAGAAGACGCACGAATTTCATATGACCTTATTTCAAAAAATTCAGGAATAAGAGCTGTGGTCATTTTGACAAGAGATTATATAGTTAAGGAGTACCAAGAATTTTTGGATCAGTTTGGTTTGAAAGTGAGAATATTTATCCCCCCATCCGTAGGGTTGATAAATTTACTTAAGTTTGAATCAGATAAAAATTATTTTCTGTTGAATGTTGAACAGGATGGTTTTTCTTTATCAGTGTATATAAAGCCTGAATTCATTCTTTACAGGCAGAAAAGATTTAATCTTGAGATGGAAGAACTTGGAAACGCAAAGGACAAAATAGAAGATGTTTTTCATGAAGTTGAAAACACACTGAATTTTATTGAAGGAAGCCAAGGGAAAAAGGATTTGCATTTTCTGATTAGATGCGGAATTAATTGTTCTTATAAGCTATTGGAGGAAACCTGTAATAAATTCAGTTTTTCTTTTGATAGAATCGGATCAGTTTTAGATGTTGATTTTAATCTAAAGGAGGTGGAGAGACTGTCTCCTATTTTGGGTGTGATGCTATGAAAAAGATGAAACCATTGAATTTGAATCTCGCTGAAAATCCGTTGAGGAATAAAAGACTGTTTCACACAATTTTTTTCTTCTTATGCGGATTGTCTGTGGTGCTGCTTGTTATTAGTCTGGTCACTTTTTATCAATACAGGACAAAAAATCAAAACATAAAAAAAGCAATTGTTAAGATTGAAGATAGAATCAATCATACCCAAAGGGAGGGAAAAAGATACTTTGCCCAAATTGATACCTTGTCTAATGAAAATCTTGCTCAGGTAAATTTTATCAATCATCTTATCTCTCAAAAAAGTTTTTCATGGACCGGACTGTTTACAGCCTTAGAAAAATCTCTTCCTGACAAGTGCTATATTGTTTCCATATCTCCCCTTCAAAAGGAAGATACTCCCACAGAAATCAAACTTGAAATCGCTTCAGCAGGATTGGATCCTTTCTTTAAATTTGTTAACAATTTGTACTCCATGGATTTTAGCAATTTCAGGCTTATAAGAGAAGGAAGGGACGAGACAGGACATCTTGTTTCGGAAATATCCTTGAGTTATGATGAGACTTATTAATCTTTTGAATTTAAAAGAACGCCGACTGCTCATCTATGCAGGTTTGTTTTTGTTGATTGTAATTTTGTTTTATTTTTTTATTGTCCGAGGTCAGATAAATGCCCATTTGCGCTCTGAGGAAATCCTTGCTTCTAAAAAAGAAGAACTCATGAGCGTCAAAGAATCCCTTGCTGAAAAAAAGAAAGAATTAATGAGATGGAAGGAAGCAGAGCAGGATATTAATTATGTAGGTGAAAAATATTTTTATCATGGGGAAAGAAGCATACATCATATTAGACAGACAATTAATGAGCTCTTAAGAAATACGGGAGTGAAAACATCTAATATAAAGTATGATTATCCAGGGCATGAAGATGAAAAACTTAAGAAGATATCCATGTCCTTTGATATCTCTGGAACATATGCCTTGATAAAGAAATTTTTATTTGAAATAGAAAATCTGGAAAAATTCTTGTATGTGGAAAAAATTACTTTTAAGGATATTGAAAGAGAGAGAGGAAGAGTCCAACTAGGACTTTCCCTTGCAGTTTATTATGAAACATAAAAAATTAATTTTACTGATGACAGCTGTTTATTGTGGAGTGTTTTTCTGTATAAATTTGATGGCAACAGGGATTCAGGGAGAGAATTCAGATGAAAAAGGCAGCGGTAAACTTGTCCGAGTAGATCTATTAAAGCCTAAAGCTAAGGAGATAAAATCTCCTATGAGAAATATTTTTATGGAAAGAAAAATAGAAGGGATCCCTGATTTAGATAAGAAAGAGAAGACAGGAATAGCCGGCTCATTAGAGGGATTGGATCTTAAAGGTGGTGAAGAAGAAGGTCAAGGTGGCGAAATAGATCAGAAGAAAATTTTTGGTTATGACATTAAATATCTAGGTTATATTGCTTCCTTTGGCAAGAAAGTGGCTTTGATTTTATATCGAGGTGAGGCGGTAGCTGTGGAAAAGGGATCTATTCTTCCAGGAGGAATTGAAATCCTGGATATATCATTGGATAACGTGACCGTTAAGAGTTCAGGATCAGATAAAATGGTTATAAAGTTAGAGGGGGAAGAAAAATGAAAAAATATATATGGTTAATTTTATCTCTGATGATTGTCTGGGGATGCGCCATCTTTAGTCAGAGTTATATAAGAGGGACTCAAGCGGAAATGGCTAAAAATTATGATGAAGCCATAGAGTATTATGAGAGAGCTTTACTGCAGGATCCAAATAATTCGGTTTATAGACTGGCTCTTTTACGCGCCCAAATTGGAGCCCGGAATTCTCACCTCTACAAAGCAAGGCAGTTAGCAGCGCAGGAGAACAAAGAAAAAGCTCTGGAGGAATATCAAAAAGCACTCTCTTATGATCCAGAGAACCGCATGATCTTGGAAGAAGCTCGAAGATTATCCCAGCAGGAAATCCAAAAAGAAAAACCTGCTGAAGAAAAAATGAAACCCCCTTTAAAACTTGATGTGAGCGATGAGGAAATAACATTGAAGTTTATAGAGGAGGCTGACCTTCGTTCTATTTTTAAAGCATTGGGCAAACACGCGGATATAAATATTTTATTTGATTCTCAGTTTCGGGATATGTCTTTAGCCATTGATCTACAAAATATGTCTTTTCTCCAAGCTTTAAACACACTTTGTTTGTCTTCTCAAAACTTTTTTAGAGTCGTAGATGAAAACACAGTATTGATTGTTCCAGATACTCCTCAGAACAGAGAGAAATATGATGTGGTGGCTTTGAAGACCTTTTATCTTTCAAACATTGAGGCAAAGAATATTCAATCTTCGTTGATGCAGATGCTTCGACGTTTGTCTCAAGTTCCAAAAATATCGATTGACGAGACACTCAATTCGATAACCATAAAAGACACACCAGATGTGCTGGAAACGGCTGAAAAATTGATAAAACTTTGGGATAAGCCTAGGGGCGAGGTCATGATTGACTTGGAGATTATGGAAGTTTCCCGAAAAAAAATGAGAAATATTGGACTTAGCCTTGATTCTTATGCTGTGAGCGGAATGTATAGCGCTTCTGGAGAGGAAGAAAGCACAGGGTGGAATAATGTCAATGAGATTGACTTCTCTAAGGCTGAGAATTATCAGATCAGTCTTCCCATAGGTACTCTTCGTTTTTTAGAATCTGATGCAGATACTAAAATCATTGCCCAGCCTAGGCTCCGGGGGATAGAAGGAGAAAAGATCGAATATATTGTGGGTGATGAAGTTCCGATTCCTCGGACCACTTTTTCTCCCATAGCTGCTGGGGGAGTCAGCCAGCAGCCCATAACTTCTTTTGAGTATAAAAATGTTGGGATAGAAATATACATAACACCTGAGATCCACTTTGAGAAGGAAATAACTCTGGAGATGGAAGTCAAGATTAAAGCTCTCGGAGGTTCTGGATACGGTGATCTCCCTATCATCACAACCCGTGAAGTAAAGAATATAATAAGACTCAGGGAGGGAGAAACCAATTTACTGGCCGGACTTCTTAAGGATGAAGAACGCAAGACATTGAAAGGAATCGCGGGATTGAAGAGTATTCCTTTGATAGGAAATTTGTTTTCCAATACGGACCAGGAAATCCAGCAAACAGATGTGGTTATGACTCTGACACCCTATATTATTCGTTCTATTCCCCTAGATGATGAAGATTACAAACCTATATGGATGAATCTTGAGAAAGGTTTTTCCTCAGGTTTGTCTATTGACAGTACACCAGAAAGAGAGCTTTCACAAGAGCTGGAGAGAGGGCAGTCACAAGCTCCTCAAGCAAAAGAACCGAGCCTCGGAGCCAACAGCATCTCCATTTCTCCACCTGAATACAGAGGGACTAAAGGAAGAGATATTCAAGTAAGAATTAACTTAGCTTCAGAAAAAGAAGTTCAAAATATGTCATTGAATATCTCATTTGATCCCAATATTTTGGAATTAAAAGAAGTCAGAAAAGGTAATATCATTCAAGGTCTGGGAGAAAATCCTTCTTTTCTAGAGAGTACGGATAATGATTCAGGCACTTGCACCATTGGCTTTTCAAGCTCTGATGTGGCCTCAGGATTTAAAGGTTCAGGAAATTTGGTTACTCTAATTTTTGTGCCTGTAGCTGCGGGGGAGGGATCGATTTCCATATCTGAATATTCATCTCGAAGCCCCACAGGGGAGAGCTTAACTTTTAGTACAACTAAAAGCCGGATAATTATCCGCTGAATCCGGCTATAAGGAGAAAGAGTTTTAATGGATGCCTATCAAAATAGCCCAGAAACTGGGAAAAATAGTTTTCTTAAAAATGCCTTATTTTTTCTTTTCTTTGTTTTCATGGCTCAATTTGCCGGGATTGTTGGATCATTTTTTACAACCAGTTCTGTTGACACTTGGTACCAGGATATTTCAAGGCCTCCCTTCACTCCTCCCAACTGGCTTTTTGCCCCTGTCTGGATTTCTTTGTATTTACTGATGGGAATTTCTGCCTATCTGGTATGGAAGAGAAGAGCTGAGAAGAAAGGGGTCAAAACAGCTTTGATGGTATTTTTTATTCAACTGGTGTTGAATTCGGCTTGGTCTATACTTTTCTTTGGCCTGCATTGGATCCTGATAGCTTTTATAGAGATCCTTCTCCTTTGGATTGCGATTTTATTTATGATTCTAAAATTTTATCCCATATCTAGAACCGCAGCCTTGATTCAAATCCCTTATATCTTATGGGTCAGTTTTGCGGCCATTCTTAACTTTTCATTCGCTGTTCTCAATTCTTTTTAATAATGAAATTCGGGAGTGGTTTGTGCTCCGTTCAGATTTTTAACGCCATTCTTCGCACTGTGTTTTCTGCTGTTGCGCAACTCCCCCCGTTCGTGGGTCAAACATGCTCACAGCTCGGCTCTGCCGAGTTCCCTCAAACACAGCACTCATAAGGCTAAATCTTCAATGTCGCTTCAACCACACCCGAATTTCATTGTAGTAAATAAGGAGTGGTTTGTGCTCTGTTTTTGTTTTTTAGATTTATCCTGATAATTTACTCAACTGAGTCCTCACATAAAACTCATTGCCCCAGATTCGGACTGTATAATTGTGGGGGTCTTCTTTTCCACAGGAGATAATCTTGGGTCCCATGCAAAGACAGTCTCTGGCCTCCTCTCCATGGCCTTTTAGAAACTGGACTTCAACTTTTTTGGTCTGGGGGTTCAGCACCGCTAAATTATAGGGAGCTTTATTTTCATATGATAATGCTGAAATCATTCTTCCGTCAAAATAGATGTTGGTGCTCAAAGGATTTAAATAAAAAGGAATAGAAAACACCAATGAATTTTGGTTATCAAAATCAATGATTTTTATTTTTTGTTTGGGCCCATTGCTTTTTGGCTTATCTTTAAGGGGCATTTTTTTTGACAGAGCCATGATTTTTGCCTGGGGGTAGATATTCAAATAAGACACGGTATCGTTTTTTGTTTGGATCTCTTGGACCAAGCCGGTTTGTAAATTCCAGTACTTAAGTCCATGGTCTCTGCTCCAAGAATAAATATTTCCGAAATAATTGACCGTTAAAGCTGTGACCGGAGAAGAATGGGCCTTGAATCTTAAGAGCTCGCTTCTTTCCATATCCCAAACCATAATAAAGCCGTCTTTATGTCCGGTGATTAATTTGTTCCTGGGCAGAGAAGTCAATGAACATATTGAAGAATTGAGATTTCCATATTTAATTATATGGCCTTTCTCAAAAGAAACACTCATCAGTTCGCCTTTTTGATTAACCAAGAAAAGGTTTCTTCCTAGAAGAGTGAGATCTTTGAACTCTTCAAAAGAAGTATGAAAAATTCGGTTGTCTAAAAAAGTAAGAATAAAAACTTTTCCTTTTTCTCCGATCCCGGCTATCTGGTCTTGAGCATAAAAATGAATCCGTTGAGGTCGAAGTTCACTGACCTGTATGGTCTGAAGAAGATTGGGATTCTCCTCA
>DASRVI010000275.1:0-3593 GCA_035655135.1 Acidobacteriota bacterium
AAGATTTATTGTCTCAATGCCTTGAGGCTGTGAAAACCCACACCCGGCACCTTTCTTTACAGATTATTGTGGTGGATAACCATTCTTCAGATGGAAGTCCAGAAATGGTGGAAAAGAATTTTCCGAAAGTCAAGCTGATAAGAAATCAAGAGAATAGAGGATATGGAAGAGCGGCGAATCAGGGTCTTAAACAGGCAGAGGGAAAGTATGTTTTGATATTAAACAGCGACATTAAGGTTAATCCCGGCTGTCTGGATGAGATGTTTCGATTCATGGAAACCCAACCCGAAGTTGGGGCTTCGTCCTGCAAATTGACTTTTCCGGATGGAACGCTTCAGCATTCCTGCCGAAAATTCCCTGACTTTAAAACCTATCTTCTCATGCTTCTGGGAGTGAGGTTTTTGTTTCCGGGGATGAAGCTGTTTCAAGAGTATTTGATGCTGGATTGGGACCATTCTGAAATAAGAGAAGTGGACCAGATCATGGGAAGTTTTATGTTCATAAGAAGAGATGTGATCCAAAAAGTGGGTGGATTTGATGAGAGATTCTGGATGTATTTTGAAGAAGTGGATTTGTGTCTGAGGATCTATAAAGCCGGATGGAAAATCATGCATTATCCTTATGTGTCTGCTGTTCATTTCTTGTCAAAAAGTTCTGAACAGTGGGGGGAAATCAAAAAAATTAAAGAATATCAAGAGAGTCTGCTCAAATACTTTAATAAAAATGGGAAATTTTATGAATATTTTGTTTTGCGGGCGGTGAGCCGGATCAAATATTTATTTTTCATCCCCATTCTCAGGTTCATCAAAGCCCCTTTTCAAACAAACACGGATCTGTATTAACTAATTTATTCTCAATGAAATTCAGATATAGCTTGCGCTGCCAAACGTTATTAATAGGGAAAGGGCAAGAGATTCGTCACCCGCTCGATTCACCAGCGATGAATCTCTCTCCCATTCGGGCTTCGCTCTCCTCTAAAGAGGAACCATGCCCGCTCAGCCCTCATAGTGGATTCCTCATCCCTTGCCCTTCTCCCATAACGAAATTACGACTTGTGAATATTCTAGGATCATATTCATGAATACAAAGGCTAAATCTTCAAAGTCGCTTCAGCCATACCTGAATTTCATATAGAACTAGATGTGAAAAAATGGCGATTAAAATAAAAAATACAAATATGAGAAATGCAAAAGTCATTGTTCTTGAAAAAAATTTATATATCGCAGAAAATAAATTGATAATAAAAATATCGCCATTTTTTTATGAATAATTCAGGTATGATGGAAAAAGTAAGTTTTATAATCGTAAACTGGAATGGGGAAAACACCATTGCCGAATGCCTGGATTCGGTCTATTCCCAGACATATAAAAATTATGAGGTCATACTCCTGGATAACCACTCTTCAGATCAGTCACTGGAATTAATTAAAGAAAAATATTCGGTTGATAAGCTCATTGAGCTTGACCGAAATTACGGATTTGCTCGAGCCAACAACAGGGGATTGGAGCATGCCGCCGGAGAATACTTGGCTTTGATCAATAATGATACGGTTTTGGAGAAAGACTGGCTGAAAAAAGCCGTGGCTGTTTTTCAGAAGAGGAAGCATAAAAATTTAGGAAGTGTGGCTACAAAAATCATCAATCACTATCAAAGAGACCTGATCGACAGCGCTGGAGTTGAGTTTTATGGCTTGGGAGCCTGCTGGGATTATAAGAATCTTCCCAAAAACGACCCTCAAGTCAGCCGCCAAAAACAGGTGTTTGGAGCCTGCGCCACAGCAGCTCTTTATAAAAAAAGGGTGATCGAAGAAATCGGTTTTTTTGATCCCAAATTCTTTATTTATTTTGAAGATACGGATCTGTCATTCCGGCTCAGGCTTTTTGGATACACCTGTGTCTATGAACCTAAGGCTGTGTGTTATCATTACGGAGCTCGAAGAAGGATCAGAAAAAATAAATTTTTTATAGAATTCGGAAGAAGAAATATTGAATTTTTATTCATTAAAAATATGCAGGGTCATTTATTTCTAAAATATTTTATGAGCCACTGTGTTTATGAGCTGGCGCTGTTCTTTTTTTATCTCTCCATAGGCAGAGGGGTGTCTTTTATCAAAGCCAAAACAGAGGTGCTGAATCATCTGGGTCGTTTAGTGAAACAGAGGAAAGAATTGAAGCAGAATTTGATAGAATCAAATCGATTCAAATTCCTCTATCAAACAGAGCAGCGTTTTTTGCGTTTTGGACTTTGGAGCCTTTTGAATAAGTTTAAAAAAGCAGGATGGGACCTTTCAGAATCCCACATCAAGTCAGAGGAAGCCAATGACTCTTAAAAAACCAATTCTATTTTTGAACCGCTCTTTTTACCCGGATGTAGAATCAACCGGTCAACTGCTCACTGAACTGTGTGAAGAATTGGCTTATGATTTTGAAGTCCATGTGGTGTGCGGCAATCCTCTGTACAGAAAAGTGAAAAATAGGGGATTGGTTACCCGGTCTAAATATAAAGACATCACTATCTGGAGAGTCAACAACACACGCCTGCCTAAAAAACATCTGTTCAACAGGCTGATGAATTTGCTGTCCTATTTTATTCTTTGTTTTTTCAAAGTGATGGGGTTTAAAAAAGTGAGCTGCGTGATCTCAGAGACAGATCCTCCCTTGCTGGGGCTTATTGCCTGCCTTTATAGTAAACTGAGGAAAGTCCCCTTTGTTTACTATGTTCAGGACCTCTACCCCAATGTGGGAATAGTGAGCCGACAGTTAACCAATCCTCTGGTCACGAAAATATTAAAAAGAGCCAATAAATTTCTTTATGACTCAGCCCTTCAGATCATTGTGCCCGGAAGGGACATGAAAAAGAGGTTGGAGGAGGAAAACCACATTCCCTCCGCTAAAATCAAAGTGGTTGAAAACTGGGCAGATCCCCGAAAAATCTACCCTGTTCCTTTCCAGGAAAATGAGTTTTACAAGAAAAATTTTGCCCCTCGATTTGTGGTGATGTATTCCGGAAACTTAGGCTTGTCCCAGGATTTGGAGAACGTGATTTGTGCAGCTGACCTATTGAAAGAAAAAGGTGACATTTTCTTTGTCCTGATTGGGGAAGGCGCAGCTAAAAACAGATTGATGGATCTATCCCGATCTCTGGGATTAAAAAATGTGAAGTTTTTGGCTTATCAGGATAAAAAAGATCTAAAATTTACTTTAGGAGCTGCTCACATTCATCTGGTCCCCATGAAAAAAGGAATGGGAGGCATCATTGTTCCAAGCAAAATTTATGGGATTATGGCGGCTGGAAAGTCTTATATAGCGGCTCTGGACAAAAACAGTGAGGTTCACAAAATAACAGATGAGTTCGAATGCGGCATAAATATCCCACCTTCGGATGCCCAGGAATTAAAAAACGCAGTGGTTTGGGCTTACAATCATAAGCCTGAAATAGAGGAGATGGGGAAGAAGGGGAGAAGAGCTTTGGAGCAGCATTATTCGCGGGAAATATGCACCCAAAAATTTAAACAAGTTATTCATAAAACCTGTATGCATTAGCATACAAATTTTCTATGAATATCACTTTTTTAAAAGTACCACGTCTTCAT
>DASRVI010000276.1:0-4005 GCA_035655135.1 Acidobacteriota bacterium
AAATGACATGCCTATAAAACTCAGCATTCTGCCATCTTTATATCTGTCTCGCCTATAAGATAGAAATTCTTTATTGCAATAGGTACATTGATTGACACAAAATATTCTTTCATTCCCTACACCCAGTTCTTGCAATTGTAACTGGTTGACCCTCTTTAAATCAAGAAAATATTTCTTTTCATTCTTTGGACGGTGTTTAAATACCTGCAACGGATGGTTTCTCTCTTTGAAAAAATCATACACCTCTGTCCCTACCTCATAACATTTTCCACAAATGCTAGGCCCCAAGGCTGCTAAAAGAGAGGAATCCCGGCATAAATATTCTTCTTTCATCCTTTTCAAAGCTTTTTGCAGAATTCTTTTTCCTGATCCCTTCCACCCACAGTGGACAGCCCCTATCACTTTATTCTCTGTGTCTGCCAATAAAACAGGCAAACAGTCAGCTGTCTTAATGACAAGAAGGACTTGAGGAAGAGAAGTAATAAAGCCATCCCCTTCAAGAACCTCATTAGATTCACCTTCAATGCCGTGTATGATATCTGAATGCTTCTGGTCAAGATATAATTTTCTAAATTCATTATAGGGGAAGCCGTCATCCAAGAATTTTTCAGTGAGATACTTGTTGCCAAATCCATGGATGAGAAAGGGCACTTCTTTAAGATAAGAAATCTGAATCCTCATTATATGCTAGTTTCTATTCCATGACCGCTTCTGATTTATAAATGAAATTTCTGTACTTCTTAATAACATCCAGGATGATTTCTTCTTTATCCAGGTCAAGAATATCATCTGGATCAATTCCTTCCATAAAATCCACTTCTTCCTCTTTGGCCTCGCTCTTTTTTGTTCTCCTGCCCCTTAACTTCAATTTCACTCTAAGATTCAGAGATCCTTTGGGAAGATATATGATATATTTAAAATTGCTGATGCTTGATTTACCGAAGTTTATCTGAAAGGCAATAGATTTTCCTTTAATCTTTATGATCTTGGATTTAATTCCATACTGAATCAGTTCGTCCTCTAAGCTTTCGAACGCAGGCTCCACTACAAATTCACAAAACTGATCGAAATCCTTTAAAGATTCCTGTTTGCTTGTTCTCAGAATTCTTAACTCTTCAAAAAAATTAGCTAATTCAACTTTCCAATCTTTATCCATAACGATCCTCAACCATCATTAAATTCGCTTTTTAAACTGGACTATTCTGGATCCTGACTTCTCGATCTTTTTTTGAATAATCCAGTTATTTAACATAATAAATTTACAGATAATATACAAGACAAAATTATTCCACAATCAATATTCGAAGATCCATAACATTGGTTTGGGTTGGTCCGGTTTTTATTAATCCGCCGACTTGTTTAAAAAATTGATAGGAATCATTACAAGCGAGATATTTTTCCGGATCCATAGAGAGCTTCTCTATTTTTTTTAGAGTTTTCACAGAGCCCCATGCTCCGGCTGCATCCGTAGGACCATCTATTCCATCTGTGCCTAGGCTTATAATAATCCAACCATCTTGTTTGATCCCCCTTTTCCTGGCCTCATTAATAAAAGCAAGGACAAACTCCTGGTTTCGGCCGCCTTTTCCTGAACCTTTTACAGTTACTGTCAACTCTCCCCCAGAAAGCCAACAAATAGGCTCAGAATTTTGCTCAACCTGTTCTGTGGTACCCAACAGTAATGAAATATAATGTTTGGCTCTCTCCCTTGCTTCACCTTTTTCAGATGAAGAAAGGATGGACACTTTAAATCCAAATTGAGAAGCTTTTTTTGCCGCTGCTTCTAAAGCATCTGTATTGTCGCCCAAAATAAAATTATGGGTCTTTCTCAACAAGGGATCCCCTTTTTTAACACTTTCCCTCAATTTTTTCCGAACCCCCTTTTTCAGCACTTCCTTTACAGGTTCTGGAGAAGCTCCCCATAGATGATATTTCTTTAATATGTTTATGGAGTCTTGAAAAGTTGAAGAATCCCAATAAGTCGGACCAGAGGCAATGGCTTCCAAGTCATTTCCTATAACATCAGATATAATCAGACTTATCACTGTAGCAGGAAAGGCAGCCCTGGACAACCGCCCTCCTTTTATAAGGGAAATGTGTTTCCGCACCGCATTGAGCTCTTTAATATCAGCTCCGGCTCGAAGTAAATTCTCTATCACCTTTCTTTTTTCGCTCAGTTTCACATCCTGAGGAGGAAGGCATATAAGGGAAGATCCGCCCCCAGAAATAAGGGCGATCATAAGGTCCTTTTCCTTTAATTTTTCAGCCAAAAAAAGTATCTTTTTGGCTGCCCGAACACTGTTTGAATCAGGAAGAGGATGAGAAGCTCTTATATAAGTCAGGGGAGAAAGTTTTTCTTGATTTTCTTTTTGGCCGACAAAAACTCCCTCCTTTATTCTTTTCCCCATAATCCGAAGCATATTTTCAGACATTTGGGGAGCCGACTTTCCAAACGCCACCACATAAATATTTTCAAAATGGGTTAGGTCAAATCTTTTCCCAGGCACAAAAAGCTGTTCTTTTCTCACCAATACTTTGTCTTTCATAAGTTTTTCAGGGGACACAGCATCCAGCGCTGCTGAATATATGTTTTGTCCACAGGATAATAAATCAAATTTTGATTTTTCTTTTTTAAACAAGGTCATTAACCTAACCGATTCTTGAAAAATGCTGTTATTTTTATTATATAGTTTTTTATTTCTGTTGTGGAGGGAATACATACGTCCTTAAAATAAATGAGCTTTTTCTTCAGACTGATTCTTCCCTAAGTAAGAATCAAAAAACTGAATTGACAAATAGGATGGGATCGATTATCTATATAGATAAAATAAAATTGAAAGAACAGGGGAAAATATTTCAAAAACAGAAGAACATTTAAAAAGACTCATCAACAATACTCGGGATATCATTCTTGAAATCAATCTAAAAGGCCAGTTTATATTCGGAAACAGGGCTGCTGAAAAAGTAACCGGGTATCCAATCGATGAGCTTCTGAAAATGAACATGAAAGACATCATTGCTCCCTCTTACATCAAGGAAGTAGAATCCCGACTCAAAAAACGCATCAAAGGAGAAAAAATTGATAAACCCCTCCAAATAGAAATCATCCGGAAAAACGGCCAGATTGTTCCAATAGAGATCATAACCAGTCCAGTCATAGAAAACAACAAGCTGGTGGCTGTACAGGGAGTAGCCCGAGATTTGACAAAATACAGAAAATTGCAGGCTAATTTAGAGGAAACGGAGAAAAAATGGAATGCCTTGTTTTCACGCTCTTTGGACTGGATTTATATCCATGATTTTAAAGGAAGATTTTTAGATGCTAATGAGCCAGCACTCAATAAAGAACCCTTAACAATAGAGGGAAAAACTATTCCTGTGTCCATAAGCATTGGCCTGGTTTCTTCCTATCCTCACCAAGACCAGCCTGACCCAGAAGACCTTTTGAAGCGTTCAGACAGAGCTCTTTACAGAGCCAAAGAAAAAGGACGGAATAGAGTGGAGGTTGCCTGAAACATCCGTAAGTTATTCTCCATCCCTATGGTGTTTGATGACCTTTCCTTCCACGATATAAATCACATCTTCACAGATATTTGTGGCTAAGTCAGCAATCCGCTCAAAATTATTGGAAATCTGAATGAGTTTAATAGATCGCTCTATGGTGGAAGGATCTGTAAACATATAGGTGATCAATTCCCGGAGGATTTGATCGTTCAAGTTGTCTATTTTTTCATCCCTCTCACACACACTTTTAGCTAATCTGGAATCTTCTTTCACAAAAGAATCGATACTGTCCTTGAGCATATGGATGGTTATTTCAGCGCTTTTGGGAATGTCTATAAGAGGTTTGACCATGGGATTTTTGATGAGGAAGAGGCTCCTCTCCGCAATATTTACTGCATGATCAGCCATTCTTTCCAAATCATTGTTCATCTTTAATATCATTAATATGAGACGGAGATCTTTGGCTGTAGGTTGAAATTTAGCCATAACCACAGTGCCCTG
>DASRVI010000277.1:0-2964 GCA_035655135.1 Acidobacteriota bacterium
CCCATCACCGTGGTTTGAGCTCTTGTTTCTCCTTTTTCATCAGGAATATCCAGCAGTCCGGCGAATTTTATACGGGGAGTCCAGTCCACTCCGGGATATTCATTTTCCATCGCATGGATGAGTGAATCCGTATGGGTTAAAGCCAGGTCATTGGGCAGCTGGTCAGAGATCTCTTTATAGGCTCTGGTCATGATTTTCAAATGCCCTGTACCATAAATGGCATTCGTTCTGGTTAGATCATTAATAAATCCCCAAATATAGGTGTACATAAACACACTCATAGCCACTCCAATACTCACGATAATGAGAGGAACCAGGCTGCGGTGCTTGTCTCTTAATATGCCTTTTATGAGAAATCCAATCATCCCTGCCTCCCTGCTAAGACTTTTTGGGGTTCGACATCCGTTATTCTGCGGGAAGGTAAATAACTGACAGCGGTCACAGAAACCAGCATCAGAAGGGCGGATCCTATGATGATCTTCCACCCGTACATGGGATAAAGAGTGGTCGAGATAGCCATGCCGAAATCACCGGTGCTCTCAGGTAATTTAATGCCGCTTTTTGCTGACCAGATAAGGAAAGGGGTGGCATAAAGGGCACCCATGATTAAAGAAAGCACCCCCTGCAAAGCCCCTTCCAGAGTGAAAAGTTTGATAACGTTTTTTCTTTCCATCCCAAGAGCCATCAACATACCGATCTCGCGTTTTCTGCGAAATATTGAGATAACCTGAGTATCAAACACAGCCAGGAGTGCCATAAACAACAACAGTAAATACATAAAAGCATAGGAGACAGTCTGGATCTGCTTCATGGCCTCCATATCCCTCAATAAATAGGTCAGAGACTGAAACTCCCACACCCCGGAGCTCTTAAAGGGCGGCTCAAGATCCTGTTGGATCACCACCATGGTGGCGTGCTGATCGGTTCCCATCATTTCCTGTAATTTTTGGTAAGGTATCCATATTTGACCGTTATCTACAGCAGGCACCAATGTATTCATGATATGGACGATCTTTATATCAGCCGCATCAAATGTGCCGTCTTTATCCCGCCAGCGTAAAGTGACGGTATCATCTTTTTTTAATTGAGAGCTCTCAGCCATTCGGGTCCCGATCACAACAGGAATGTAGTCTGTTTTTACCCCTAATCTCTCCACAGGCAGATTTAAAATATTCTGCTCCGGGTCTATCCCTTTGATCAGGATATTTTTTATCCTTCCCTGAGGGTATAGGGCTCCCTGGGTTATCATGATGGGTTCAGCTATGCCTTTTTTGATCAGGGCTTCCATTTCCCCTGTGGTTTGAGCATGGCTTTTTTCAATGGTCGACGGATCATAAGGGTCATAATTCTGATGCCAGTACTGCCCTCCCCCGTAGATGGCATCCTTCATATTATTTGTGGTGGATTGGTTCATACCCACGATGATTCCATTAAGGCTGATCATAGCCACAAAAACAATAGAAAGCACAAAAGCATTGAGCCAGGTTCTCAAACCAGCCCCAAGAATATTCCTGAATGATAATTTAAGACTCACCATGTTCGACTCCTGGGTTTTCCCGTTATGAAACCTCCATATCTGATATTATGACAAACTTTTCGGTGTGTCCAGTCCCCTTATTCATGCCTGAGAGCCACAGCCGGATCCACCTTGGCGGCCCTCATGGCGGGATAAACTCCTGATCCCAGGCTTATCATGATGGCAAAGATCACTGCTCCGGCACACAGCCACCAGGGAAAGTCAAAGTAATGGATATAGGGTATATTTTGTTTGGAAAGAAAATAGTTCACCACCCGGTTTATAAGACCGCTGACAAACCATCCCAGCAGAAGACCAAAAATTCCCCCCAGAAAGCCGATCACACTGGTTTCAAAGAAAAAGACTTTTTTGATATCCTTGTTCGAAGCCCCCACAGCTTTCATGATCCCTATTTCTTTATATCGTTCCATGATGGACATGATCATGGTGTTTGTGATACCAAGCGATGCCACAACAATGGCGATCATTCCCACAGCAAATAAAAACATATCCATGAACAGAAATCCTGTCTGGATCTCCTCAAATTGATCACTGAAGGCAAAGATTTGATAGCCCATTTGCTGGATTTTTTCCTTGACAGAAGGGATGAATTTAGGGGAAGAAAGGCGAACATTGACCATGGAATATCCTGAACTCTTCGCTCTTCTGAAAAGGTCCCACAGGCTGGTGACTGAGATCTTATCCATTTTTTGTGACACTCCAAATGGAATAAACACCTGGCTCCTTAAGGGAGAAGGATCTTCAAACCCTATATTTCCGGAGATGCCCACAATGGTGAAAGAATACACTTTCTGTGCAATAGGGAGTTTGCTGCCCGAGATAATGGATCCTATTTTCGTCGGGTCCAGTGAAGACAGGTCAAAAAAGAACGTTTTTATATTGATTTTTTGGCCAAGGCCCTCTTGGATGTCTTTGATTTCAAACTCAGAGAGAAGAGAGCTGTGGATGATAACAGAGGGCTCGTCTTCGCTGGAAAAGGTTCTTCCGGCTTGGATTTTGATCAGTTTGGATCGGGCAAATTTGACAGGGAGAGCCTGCACCAGAGCGAATTCTTGCTGCCCATTCAGTTCTATCTGTGCGGGGAAACGGATATCAGGGAATGCGGTCTCCACTCCTCTTAGAGAGCGGATTTCTTCTATGGCTTTGTCATCCAGGGAGATTCTCCGTTGGTTTTGGGGTTCAGACACGGCTTGTTCATTTGATTTATCTTCTTTCATTTCACCTGGAAACACAGATATGTAATTAAAAAGTTCCATTTTTTTAAACACATCTGTGACATTCTTCTGCATGCCCTTGCCAAAAGATATCATGGAGACCAGAGCCCCTATGCCGATCATCACTCCGAATACGGTTAAAAGAGAGCGGAGTTTGCGTGACCAGAGATTGGAGAGCGAAAAGCTCATATAATCGTTGAGTTTCATTCAGAT
>DASRVI010000278.1:0-3028 GCA_035655135.1 Acidobacteriota bacterium
GAAAGGAACTGTGCTTGACTGGGAATGATTGTTCTGGGTATGATGGTGAAAGCTCGGAGAAACACTTTTGGAAAGAAAGCATATAATCATCAAAGGAGCTCTTTTCCTTTTTGCAGGAAAGATAGGAAATCTGGTTCTTTCTTCCCTGCAGATCCTTCTGATCCCCAGAATCTTAGGACCCTCCAGCATGGGGTTTTATTCTTACTGGATTTCAGTCTATTTCATCCTCGGGCGCATCCTGGGACTAGGCGGACAGCAGATCGCAATAAAATACATCCCAGAACTCCGGATAAAAAATAAAGCCTCAATCCCCAGTTTGATCATCAAAGCCGCCTCTATCAAAATGCCTGTATTTCTGGTCATTATAGGTGGAGGCCTGTTTTTATGGGCTAAAGATTACCACTTCTTTTTAATAACCGCTGCAGCAGCCCTGCTTTTTTCTTTAAACCTGTTAGGGGAATCTGTGCTCTACTCTTTCAACCGGATGGATCTTTATGCCTTGGTCCCTATTGTAAGATTAGCCTCCCGGATTGCCTTGGTCCTCGGTCTGTTTTACCTGTTCCATCACACGGGGATCGTGTCTGGAATCTTTGGAGCTCCCCTATTGGCTTTTCTCCTGAGTGTGTTTCTGGTTCTTCCCCTAATTCCCAAAAAAAAGACTCCCCTTGAAAAATCTTTTAATCACTATTTTTCCTTTGGTTTCTGGATCTATCTTAGTGTAGCCCTTCAAGGATTGATCCTGTGGAGCATTCCCATCCTGGCTGAATTATTCGGGCAGAGTATGGATACAGTGGGCTTTTTTGGAGTGGGAGTGCAGATCTGCTTCAGCGCCATCCTGCTTATCTTTTTCATCAGCGAAAGCACTCTTCCTTCCCTGGTTGAATTTCAAATCACAGACCCACATAAATTTAAGGACTCTCTCAGATTTGCCTGGAAATACACCAATATCCTTCTGTTTCCTCTGGTTATCGGAGGATATGTTCTGGCACAACCTCTCATCCGGTTTGTGATTGGCAAAGAATATTTAGCCGGCACTGTGATCATCAAGCTCTTTTTTCCTGCCATCATATTCCTGTCCTGGATCCGATATCACACTCATATCCTTTTTGTTTTTGAGAAAAAAACAAAAATATTTTTCACTCATTTGATAAACCTGGGTGTCTTTTTAGGGAGCTGGCTCTTTTTTATCAAGACAAATCAAATCGAGCTGGCTGCACTGAGTTTGTCTTTAGGAGCTTTTCTATCTTATTTATTCATTCTCATCCATTCTTTTAAACTGGAAAAGGTCAAAAAATATGTATCCTACATCTTCAAGCCTCTGACTGCCGCCAGTCTGATGGGTGTGGTGGTGTATTTTTTTCATGTCCACTCTTTTATCCAATTGGTGGGAGTGATCCTAATCGGAGGTTTGACTTATGGAGTGTTTTTGTTTGCTTTCAAGGGATTGGGAAAATATGACATAAAAATTTTCAAGGAGTTCATACTGCAGAACAAGAAAAATCTAAAATCAAAAGGACAGGAGGATTTATTCTGACCTCCTCTTTTTTTTCCCAAAGTCACAGATCAAACCCACCCTCCTGCCCCAATTTTTCGGATACCAGTAGGTTCGAAAGCGCATGTCTTCGTGGTCATAGGATAGGTTTGGACTGTAAAAAGGATCAGCTCCAAAATCCACGCCCACATAAAGGGGCCATTTTTTTCTCAACTTTTTAGCATTCTCAGCATCTTCAACCAGAGTGTCTCTATAATCTCTGGCAAAACGGGTCACAGATTCATAATGATAGAGCCGGGCATAAGGAGTGTAAACATTCCCGTATCCTTTTTCATAAAGCCTTATTCCAAAATCCACATCTTGGTAAGCTGGGTCAAGCTCTGTATCAAAGCCTCCCATCTCTAAAAACAAATCCTGCCGAATCATCATACAGGCAGCCGTAACTGCCATCACATTCCGGGGGTTTGCCAGCCATCCTTGAAAACCAAATCCATCATCGAGCGTTCGGTTGGGATGAGCCGCGGCTCCTCCTAATCCAACTCCAATTCCCACATGCTGGATTTTTCCGTCCGGATAAAGAAGCTTGGCACCCACCTCTCCTACCTCAGAAAGCTGAGCATACTCCAGCATAGCATCCATCCATTCTTTATTTATGACTTCTACATCATTATTCAAAAACAGCACATAATCCGTATCTATTTGTTTCACAGCCCAGTTGTTCAATTTTCCGAAATGAAATTCTCTATCATAATTAAGAATTTTGATGTTTTTCTTTGTGGAAAGAGTTTCTAAATACGAGTAAGTTGATTTTTTTGATGAACGGTTGTTTATGAGCACAATCTCATAATTGGAGCATAAAGTCTTCTCCAGGATACTCATCACACATTTATCCAGATAGTCAACCTTATCCCGGAAAGGAATGATGATGGAAACTTTAGGGCTTCCATTGATTTTATATTTGATTCTCCAGGCACCTTGATACGCTCCTTCCACCACTTCAGCGCTCAGATTATTCCTTTTGATATAATCCGATAAAACCTTTTTCTGAGATTGATACGCCCAGTCCTTTGCCCCGCTGTTTACCCTGGCGGTAGAACTTTTATAGACTCTCCAATGGTAAAGGACCTTAGGAATATGAACAATATTATTTGTCTTTTGGCTGAGCCTCAAAACCAAATCCCAATCCTGAGCTCCTTCGGTTCCTTTTCTGAGTCCTCCCACTTTTTTCAGCAGTTCGGTACGGAAGCATGTGACATGGGTGGTGTACATCTGGGATAAAATAGTGTGAGGAGACCAATCCGGGCAGAAGCTGGGATTGAATCTATACCCTTCCAAATCAATGTTGTCATAATCACTGTACAGAAAATCAGCATCTGGGTTTTCTTTTACCGCCAAAGCCAGCTCAAGAAGACAGTTGGGCGAAAACTCATCATCGCAGTCCAAAAAAACACAAAAATCTCCCTCTGCCAGGGACAGGGCATTGTTTGAGTTTTCAATCAGATTGATTTCAGAAGGATCTTCAAGAAAACTTAGTTT
>DASRVI010000279.1:0-2391 GCA_035655135.1 Acidobacteriota bacterium
GAATTATAAAGTGCATAGACTTGAGCCAGCCGTGGCTGTAGTGGAAAATATAAAATGTCCTGAAGGGCCCTATCTGATTTCTGACATTGAAGAATATCCTCCGGTTATAAAAAATAGAAACCTGGAATATGAAAGTCTCGCAGGGGAGCTCAAAATCCATCTTCCTGAGGGGGCTTCAGGATATGTGGTCATTCCTCGTCCCAACCACCAATATAAAGCCTATGTGGATGGAGAGAAAAAGCCTATTAGGAGGTATTTGGATGTCATGCCCGCGGTTTATGTGGAAGAAAACTCTCAAGTTCATATCAAAGAAAAACTCTTTGTCCCTTTAACCGGCTTTTTGATTTCCTTTGTTTCATTGTTACTTTTTATCCTGTTATGGTTTTATTTGCGGAAAAAGAAAAGTTTAGGTAAAATAAACTCTCAATTCTGAGTAAATTTGGGATAATTTAAATGGGAAAGAATAATGTTTTCTTCATAAAATCATTTATTTTTGTGTTCTTTCTCTGTTTTGTTTTGGTTAATCCAAACGCTGCCCAGGAAAACACCCTGTCTATTCAGGGGAAAGAAGCCCAGCCTTTTTTTGACCAGAGCGGAAATCTCTTTATTGTTTATGTTTCTTCTTCTGGAGATATCAGGTTATTGAACAAAGGAAAAGAGGAAATCAAAATCACTGATATCAAAGAAATCCATGGGGAAAAAAACGTTTATTCTCTCAGCACCCAAAAAGATAGGTTGGGAAACCGATGGGTCCTGTGGGAAGAAAGAGAAATGGAACAGAGTGATATTTATCTAGCCCGATTAGAAAGCAATTCTGCCTTTAATCAAATTTGCTTGACTGATGATGAAGAAGGGTTTAATTTTTCACCTGTGATGTGTTTTTCCCCCTCTAATGATTTATGGATCGCCTGGGTCAATTATTTAGGAGGAGAAAACAGAATTATCCTCAAAAATGTATCTGTGGATCAGAGATGGGAGATTAATTCTTATTCGGGTTTGGACCCTCAGTTGTTGATTGATGAAACAGGAAGGATCTGGCTTTTCTGGGTAGGACAGTTCAGAAATCATGATGAGATCCTTTATACCACTTATGAAGAAGGAATTTGGAAAGCTCCGTCTTCCTTGAACCAGTCTCCGGACGTTCCTCATTTGTCTCCCACTGCAGTACTGGACAATTTTAATTTCATTCATGTGGTATGGAGTGCGTATGACGGGGAGGATTATGAACTCTATTATTCCTACTGGGATGGAACCCAATGGTCCCTGGAGGAAAAAATCACCAACAACAGCAGTGCTGCGGACAGTTTCCCTTTTATGACCTTGTTTTACGGAGAGATTCCTGCAGTGGCATGGGTAAAAAGCAGTGATGGGACACAAAAGATCTGTTTGACTTATAAAAGAGGAAGCGAATGGCACCGGGAGATTGAAATACCTGGCAGTGAAAATGCAACCAGCCCTCCCAAGATTATTTTTTCAAGAGAAAAAACCTGGGTCTTTTGGGAGTCTGGGAATCAAATCAGAGCCTCTTCCATAAATAACTACAGAATTCAGGAGTGGTTTTTATCTAAAACAAAGCGCACTGAGCCTCTTATTAAAACCCAGGAGCTGGATAACAATAAGTTTATTGCTTTTGGAGACAGCATCACTTATGGAATCATAAACCTTCAGGCTGCGCCGGACAAGGGCTATGTTCCGCGTTTGGAAAGTCTTCTTCAGAACAATGTCAATCCCAATGCCCAGGTTCTAAACCGCGGAAAAGGAGGAGAATATACATCCGGAGGTTTGAGCCGGATCAATTCAGTGATTACGAGCGATCAGGCTAAAACTATATTTTTGATGGAAGGGACCAATGATGCCAAGGACACCAGTGTTTCCATAGACTCGGCTGCTTATAATTTGGAACAAATGGCGAATAAATGCGTTAATTTCAATATGAAAACCTTTCTTGGCACCATCATTCCAAGGTTGGGATGGGAAGGAATCATCAAGGACCGTATTTATGCTCTGAACGGGAAAATCTCAGCCATTGCCTCCAGCCCCAGCATTCATTTCGCTGATATATTCAATGCCTTTCTTAATTATCCTGGAGGCTGGACAACTTTATACAGTGACACCACCCATCCCAATGAAACCGGTTATCAAATAATAGCCCAAACCTGGTTTGATGCCTATGTTAAAACTCTTCCCCCTACCATAAAGACCAATAAGGATTCTCTTTATTTCGAAGGAGAAATCACTCAATCAGAGATCCCTCCCAAAGAATTTAAAGTAAGAAATTCCGGAGGAGGAGAATTGGTTTATGATATCACCACTAATAAAGATTGGCTGAGTGTTTCTCCTTCTTCAGGTAAGTCACAGGCGAATGGGATTCTATTGAAGTCACGGTGGACA
>DASRVI010000280.1:0-3916 GCA_035655135.1 Acidobacteriota bacterium
AGGGCTTACCTATTTCTTTAGCTTTTTCCATAATTTGATCAACTCCTGGATGTGAACACCCCACAACAATAACAAGTCCTTTTTCAGTGTTGGTCACCAGGGACTGCTCTATCCCATATAATTCTCCGGTTGAAAACACATCCTCATGCAATTTCATTGAGTTTTTAACCTCAATAACTTCCCTATTTTTAACTCCTCTTCATAACACCTCCCTTCAAAAGTAAGGATACTGACCATTAAGGGTGGGAGGAAACTTTTTAGCTCCCCAATTATTAATAGCATTATTTTTAAAATAGTAACATTTATATTGCTTATAAACAAATATTATTTTATTTAATTTTTATAGAAATCTAACCCAGGCCAGGGTTAATTAGATCTGGATTATTCACGAGTCGAGGTTGTAAGCTTGATGAAATTCAGGTCAGGTTAGATTATTGGTGAGAATTTAAAAATTTATTATTTATTTTTCGGGAATTTTATCTACTTCTATGAACTTCACCAGAAGATCTTCTTCATTAAGAAGAATATATTTTTTTCCCTCAAACTTCACTTCAGTACCGCTGAATTCTTTGAAGATCACATGATCACCCACAGCGATTTCTTCAGGAGCATCTTCTGCCACAGCAATAACTTTTCCTTCATAAACTTTTTTTTCGGATGTATCTGGAAGATAAATACCGTGGGATGTTTTTTCTTCAGCTTTTATAGGTTTTACTAAAATCCTTCCCTTGATCGGTTCTAATTTCATATTATAACCTCCTGATTAAATTGAAAGAAGTCGGTCAATTTTTGCCTTATCAAATCCTACCACCAAATAGCCGTTGATATCAATTTGAGGGACAGCCATTTGACCGGAGCGTCGAGCTAATCTTTTAGCTGCATATTGATCCCGAGATATATCCACTTCTCTAAACGGAACACCCTGACGTTTTAAATAATTCTTTGCTGTCCCACAAGCAGGACAACCCGGACCTACATACACGACCACTCTCAGAGAACCTGTTTTTTTGCCCTTTTTTTGACGCGAGGAATGGATTCCTGAAATAGTGTAGGAGTAGTATTTGGCACTTTCAACTCCTTCTATCTTTTTAGTCACTTTTCCATCCTGAATGACCAGGACTGTAGGAACATTTTTGACTTCAAATTGTTTGTGTATCCCTGATACTTTTTGAACGTCAATAATATAGACAGGCACTTGTTTGTTTTCTTTGCTAAACTTCTTGATTTCAGAGAGAGAACGTTTTGCAGCTGAAGAAAAATCTGCATAAAAAAGAAGCATGAAAAATTTTTTATTTTTCTTTTTTATGCTTTCAAAATCTTTCTCTTCATTGAGCCATTCAATCATTTTAATTTTTTATTTATTTTATCATCCTTGTCATTGGATTTTTTATTTATAAAACTTGATGATAAGAAAAAATGACATGCGTGTCAATCGCTTGTAATTGGCAGGATTTCTTAATATTTCAAGAAATTTCCCTGGAATTTAAATCATTTTTAGGATTTTTTCTGATGAAATTTTGGAGAACTTTACTGGAGGAGTATAATAGAATTTTGATTGACAGTATGATAGGTGATTTTTATGACAATAATCATATTAGGAGGTGTTTAGATGAATAAAATGAAACTTGGAGTGGGATGGTTGGATGATTTAATGCCCGAAGGGATTTTAGTGAATTCTTCGACCATAATCTCTGGACCTGGAGGATCAGGAAAACCCTTGATTGGAAATCATTTTGTTGGTTCCTGGTTAAAATCAGGTGGAAGTGTGGTGTTTATGTCGCTCCAGTATCCCAATAAAGATTTTATTGCCACCAGTCTAAAAAAAGTAACCAATGTAAGTTTATCTGAATATAAAAGAAATTCCTATTTCATACAGTTGGATGCGATTATTAGCGGAATTAAAGAAGTGAGACCCAATGAAGTCAAGGCGAATATGGTAAAACCAGATATATGGGTCAAAGCCTTTGAAAAAGCATCTGAATTTCTCCCTAAAGACGGTCCTGGTATTTTGATTTTTGGCTCTGCCTTAAATCTACTTCTTTTTTCCCCGACTTATGAGAAACAGATTTTGAATCAAATGATTGATACCGTATCCAATGATAAGACCAGAACTTACCTTTTTTCCATAAGCACTTCAGTAAAGAAAAAAGAAATCGAAAATTTGGAAAGGGCAGCGGATAATTTAATAATGACCCGAAGTGAAAATGAGCCGTTTAGGTTATTTATGAATATTATTAGACTTAAAGACCTGCCTTATAAAACAGGAGAAATCGAAGTACCCATTCCCTCCGGAGTTCTTATGGGAGTAAAAAAAGTCGCTGATTATAGTCGGAAAAGAGTCATTCCAACTATTTCTAAGATCTGAAGTTAAAAGAAATATAAAATGTTTAAGTTTTTGCTGGGAGCTTTCTCATATAATATTGGTGGTCTTTATATGTGATCTCTATCAGTTTATTTTCTTTGATCAATTTTTCAACCACATTCCAATCTTTTTTAGCTTTGGCTAAAAAATTTTTGATACCTTCTTCCCTCATAGGATGGACTGATGTAATACTCAGCAGATCTTTCTCAACATTACCTGTATAAGCAAAGGCGTTTCCCTCATAGCCAATAAGATACTCCACATCAATATTTTTCTTTTTGAAAATCTGGTAGGCTGAATTGATGGCAAATTCAGAGGCTGGTTTGACCCAATTTTCTGCAGGTGGTCTGGTGGGAATGGAAATATAGCTGATTTTTGGATTCAATCCAGCTATGAAATCAGCATCCTTTTCAATTTTATCGGTTTGGTCGTTAACATCCTGAACAAGCATGGTTTCAGTAGTGAGATCTCCCTTAAAAAGAGAAGAAAATTCCAGTATCCCGTCTAAAATTTTTTCAAATTTGAGGTCTCCATGAGCTCGATTCACTTTTTTCCATGTCTCTTTATCCACGGCATCAATCTTTAATGAAACCCAATCAGCTTTTTTTAAATCTTTTTGAACATCAGGGTCCCAAATAAGAGAGGCATTGGTGATCACAGCCATTTTAAAACCGAGTTTTTGCAGCATCTCTATTTCTCTTCCCAAATGAATATCCAGTGTGGGCTCACCATCAGGAACAAAAGTGAGATAGTCTATAGACTCCTCATTTTCTTTAGCCCCTTGGATCTTTTTCTTCACAGCATCCAGAAGAGCTTCTGGGTTATAAAAAGGCTTCCTTTCAACCCGCAGTTTTAGAGTTCTGCCAAGCTGGCAGTAAATACAGGAATAAGTGCTTATTTTTGGGGGAATGTTATTGATACCAATGCTCTTCCCTAGGCGTCTTGAGGGTACAGGTCCAAATGCCATCATTTGGTTTTCTTCTGTCATTTTTTTCTCCTTGATTTTTATGAATCCAGCCACTTTTTCTGGTGATAGACCGCATCCCAGAATAGATATTCATATCGGCTGGCATTGGCAAACACTTCCTTTAATTTATGATAGGGAAAATCTTTCCCCGCTTCATTAACCAGATTTTTAATCTTTTCCACCAAATGGAGATAGGATTCAGAGAGATAAGCATTGGCCCAATCTTTGTATAAGTGATTTTTATTACTGCTTAATTTATCTTTGTGAATCTCTGCGATTTCAGCGTAGGACCAGAAGCAAGGAAGAACAGCGGTGATAGCTTCAGGATAAGAGTTCAGTGAACTTGTGGAAACAAGAAAACTGCTGTAGGACAAGCTGACTGAAATGGGTTTGACCTCAGCCGCCTCTTGAATGGTGTGCCCGATTTGTTTCAGAAAGTCTTTATAACCGTCGAATTCACTTTGAGCCTCTAATTGAAGTATGTCAGCCACTTCTCTCATAGCCTTGACTGTTGGAGCCTTGGACATAATAATCCCAAAATTTTTGATAGCTGTGATAAGATAATGGTAATCTTGGAGAATATAGAA
>DASRVI010000281.1:0-2256 GCA_035655135.1 Acidobacteriota bacterium
TGATAGTCACATCATTCAGATCAGATTCAAAACCTATTTTATCATTTGAAACATCATTAGCCACGATCATATCGAGGTTTTTCTGCTCCAGCTTTCGCTGAGCATTTTTTTCCACATCATTGGATTCTGCAGCAAAACCCACCAAAATCCTTTCACCTTTGTTTTTTCCTATTTTTTCTAAGATATCAGGGGTCCGGATTAACTGAATATTCGAGGGCATGGAATCCTTTTTTATCTTTCTGGAACTCTTTTTAGAAAATTTAAAATCGCACACAGCTGCAGCCATAATCACAATATCGGAGCGTTCCAAATGGGCCATCACTTGTTTTTCCATTTCTTGGGCTGTCTCGACTTTAATGAATTCAATCCCAGGTTGAAGGATGATTCGGCTCGGACCTGATATAAAAATAGTTTTGGCTCCTCTTCGTTCAGATTCTCCGGCCAGTTCATATCCCATTTTCCCAGATGATCTATTGCTCAGAAAACGAATGGAATCAAGATACTCACGGGTGGGTCCGCCAGTAACTAAAACAGTGGTGCCTTTGAGACTCTGGCTTTTTTTTATAAGAAGCAAACTTTCATCCACTATTTTCTGAATTGAAGCCAATCTCCCATATCCTTGGTCTCTGCATGCGAGGTATCCTTTTTCAGGCTCTATAAAGCGGACACCACAAGACTTCAGCTTCTCAATATTCTGCTGGGTGGTTCGGTTTAAATACATTTTCTCGTTCATAGCCGGAGCCATAACTACAGGGCACGAAGCAGCGGTATAAAGAGTTGTCACAAAGTCATCCGATATACCTGAAGCCATCTTTCCTATAACATTAGCGGTCGCTGGAGCCACTAAAAAAAGCGCCGCTTCTTGAGCCAGTTTGATATGCATCACATGATCTGAGACCCCATCCTCAAAAATATCCTTCATCACATCATGACCTGTCAGCGCTTTAAAAAGAACAGGAGAGATTAATTTTGCTGCATTTTTTGTCATCACTACCTGGACTTCATAACCTTTTTCCTGGAATAAACGGATGATCTCACATGACTTGTAAATGCTGATGGAGGAGCTGACGCCCAGTACGATCTTATTCATAATATTCCCTCTTAACTTGATTAAATGTTCTGATGATTGGTCCGATCTCTTTCTGCCTTACTTCTATACGGCATCGGACACTTAATATAATAGACGTCAATTCCTGTGAGGCTTTCTCAATTTTATCATTTATCACAATATAGTCGAAATCAGAATAGAACCTAATTTCCTTCTTGGCTGTCTGGAGCCTTTTATGAATGAATCTTAAAGACTCCTCTCCCCTTTTTTCCAGTCTTTTTTTCAACTCTTTGTAACTGGGAGGAAGGATGAAAATAAACACGGCTTTTCTGAATCTTTCCTTCAATTGTTGAGCGCCTTGAATATCAATATCCAGAAGCAGATCTCCTTGAGATGGCTTTCTTTCGATTTCTCTGCGGGAAGTCCCGTACATTTTCCCATGAACCATAGCCCATTCAACCATTTTGTCAGCTTTGACCATTTTTCTAAATTCTTGTTTTGATATGAAATAATAATCCTCTCCCTCTTTCTCCGACGCCCTTTTTTTCCTGGTGGTATGAGACACAGAAAACTGCAGATCTTTGATCTTATTTCTCGCTTGATGAACCAAAGTGGACTTTCCACACCCTGAAGGCCCTGAAATTATAAACAGCATCTTAACATTCCCTTATCACTCAATATTATCAAAAAATCCAACCCATTTCACTGATTTTTATTATGCCCAGCTTACAATTATCTCACTTCCCACTCCTTTTTTGAATAACGGGCATATCTGAAGCGATATTGAAGATTTAGCCTTCGAATTCATGAATATGACCCTGGGATATTCACGAGTTGAGGTTGCGACAGATGCGAGGCGCATGGTATGAAGCTGTGGTCCTTCACCGCGAATGCCCTGCAACGAAGCAGATGCCGTAAGATCAGCTTGCCTGTAAGGTAAAATATGTATGCATAAAATTAAAGTCATAACTGAATTATACTTAATAATCGTGTTCTTGATAAACAAAATATAAATAAGAAGAGCAATCATGATAAATGTGTATGAAAATGCATACATATTTTATGAATGACCAGGATGTCTGACCCACGGACGGGGGGAGTTACGCAGGAGCCGAGAAAAACGAAGAAGAATGGCGTTAAAAATCTGAACGGAGCGCCAGCTACACCTGAATTTCATCTCATTCTTTATTTGAAGTATTTATTTGACT
>DASRVI010000282.1:0-2371 GCA_035655135.1 Acidobacteriota bacterium
AGGCAAGGTGGCATTTTATCGGTCATCTGCAGAGGAACAAAGTCAAAAAAGCCATAAAAATATTTGATATGATAGAGACTGTGGATTCCTTGAAACTGGCTAAAGAAATCGAGAAAAGAGCAGCCAGAGCCGACAAGGTGATGCCCGTGCTCATTGAGGTGAACAGCGGACGTGAGGAACAGAAATTCGGTGTTTTACCAGAGGAAGTGGAAGATTTAGCCAGAAAAATAGCTGGATTTAAGCATCTTAAACTGCAGGGCTTGATGACCATGGGTCCCATGGTGGGCGATCCTGAGAATGCCAGGCCCTATTTTGTTGAGACAAGCAAAGTTTTTAATAAACTCAAAGAGCTCTCTATTCCTGGTGTTGAAATGAAATATCTCTCTATGGGAATGACTAATTCCTATAAGATAGCAATTGAAGAAGGAGCCAACATGGTGAGAATCGGGACAAAGATTTTTGGCCCGCGTTAAACTATGTCATTGTGAATGGCAGTAATGGAATACGGCAAACTCATTGGATTGCGAAGCAGGATGAGATTACCACGTCGCTGCGCTCCTCGTAATGACATTTATTTTAGGAAAAAAGGAAGATCTTATGAGCACAGAAAAACAACTGATTAAGGAAACAGAGCCTCTTTTAAAACAGAGAAAAGGGGGAGCTGTGAACCTGATATTGGCTTCTTTAATGACAGAAGCCGGGCGAATGATTGATGAAGGATTTAAAATTGCGGATATTGAAGAAGCCGCTCAAAGAGCTTTTGGTATCAAAAAAGGATTTCTTAAGCAAATGGATGATATTGGCATACCGGAATCCATTAATTTTTTGCTTTACCTGGAAGACAAAAAAGATTCCGAAGATGATTTACACAAGGTTTATCATAATTTTTTCACTCTCCCTGTAAGCTTCATGGAGAAACTGGAAGAGCATAAAATAGCAAAGGATAAGTCATCAGCCAAGTGGATGAAGAAGCATGCGGTAAGAGAAAAATCAGATGATTTGCTGCTTAAAGATATGCTGAAAAATAGATTCAAAGCCGTGTCTTTTATGGTCGCATCAGAACTTTTGGAGTCAGGCATATCTGATATTGGGAGCCTAGAGAAGATGTGTAAAAAGACATTAAACTGGGAAAAAGGGCCTTTTGCCATGATGAATGAGATGGGAATCAAAGAAGCCCTGGTTATAGTCACAGAAAAAATGGAAATCTCTCACCGCCGTGAAATCAATTTCTACATCCCAGTACTTCTTATAAATCAGGCTCAAACAAACAGTCCCTGGCGAGGGGAAGGTTTGGAAACATAAGGTCGTATCCCTATGGCGCTCACAGTCAGAGAAAAGCTTGAAAACCTGGAAAAAGAGATTCTTTCTGAAAAAGCCTGCCTGAGTTTAAACACATTAGGTCGGGAAAGAAAAGAAAAGCTTCACAGTCTGCGAACAGAGTTCCAGAGGGATAGAGACCGAATCATCCACTGCAAGTCTTTTCGCAGGCTAAAACACAAAACCCAGGTTTTTATCGCCCCTTATGGAGACCACTACCGGACCCGGCTCACTCACACTCTGGAAGTGAGTCAGATCGCCCGGACCATCGCCAAAGCTCTGAGGCTCAATGAAGACCTGACCGAAGCCATAGCCCTGGGTCATGACCTGGGCCACACCCCTTTTGGACACGCCGGTGAAAAGAGCCTGAAAAAACTCTCTCCTCAAAGGTTTTCCCACTACATCCAGAGCCTGCGTGTGGTTGAGAAACTGGAATACGACGGCAAGGGTCTGAATCTGACCTATGAAGTGAGAGACGGTATTTTAAAGCACTCCAAGGGGAGGGGAAAAATTTTTGATGTGGATAAAGACTCCCTGCCCAAGACTTTAGAGGGACAGGTGGTGAGGGTCTCAGACCTGATCGCTTATGTGAACCACGACATTGACGATGCTTTAAGAGCCGGGGTGATTAAAGAGACGGATATACCTTCTCATCTGGTTCGTTCTCTGGGTAAATGGCACGCCAAAAGAATCGATAAGATGGTGTGGGATGTGATTGATTCCACTTCCAGAGGAGGATTAACAGGTGTTTCTTTAAGCGATAACATGAATTCCGCTATTGTGGAACTCAGGGATTTTCTTTATGAAAAGGTCTATTTCAGCGACCAAAATTTCATTCAGTATGAAAAAGTGGATAGGATTCTCACTGACCTTTATGAGTACATCCTGGATCATCCAAATGACTATGTGAAATCCTATCCTGATGAGGATCTGCTTGAGATCAGAGTGATTGATTTTATAGCTGGCATGACAGACTTATATACATTAAACCTTTATGAAAAGCTGTTTTTGCCCAATCACAGAACCAAACTTTGATCTCATAGCCTATTTCTCT
>DASRVI010000283.1:0-7868 GCA_035655135.1 Acidobacteriota bacterium
TATGAGGCAAGACAGCACAAAAGAAAGAGAATCTATTTCAAATCCTTGACTTAGAATCAATCCGTTTTTAAATTTTCGTTTGATGGAACAAGTCGATTCATTCCAGCTTCCCGGACTTCCCATCAGCCTTTCTTTTTTAAATCCCTACTCATGGGCCCTGTTAGTAGTTCTTGTTATCTCAGCTTTAACCGGGTGGAACCGCCGATTCATCACCCAAACTAATAAAACCTAAAGAAACTCAGGTGTAGTTGAAGCGACATTGAAAATTTAGTCTTCTGATGAGGTGAAGATGATTCTGGGAAATTCACAAGTTGAGATTACGGTAGATGCAAGGCGCAGGGTGTGAAGCTGTGGTCCTTCACCGCGAAGGCCCTGCAACGAAGCAGATGCCGCAAGATCAGCTTGCCTGTAAGGTAAAATATGTATGCATAATATTAAAATCGCAACAGGATAGGAGTAAGAATCATGCTGTTACTAAATAAAACATTGATAAAAGGTCACATCATGAAAAATATTTATGAGAACGCATACATATTTTATGAATGACCAGAATGTTTGACCCACGGATCGGCGAGAGTTGCGCAGCAGCCGAGAATTTATTGCGAGGAGAGATGCGACGTGGCAAACTCTATGTGATTCGTTCTCTGATGAGATTGCCGCACTCCCTATCGGTCGTTCGCAATGACGAAGTAAGCACAAGCCACATCTGTATTTCATATCGGCTCGCCTGAAAGGTAAAAAAATGGCAATTAAAATAAAATACCGAAACAGGAAAATAGTTTCAATCGTCATTTTTGAAAGAACCTTGTATATCGCTTAAAATAAATTGATAATAAAAACATCGCCATTTTTTTATGAATAGGTCAGGAGAGTTATTATCGGTGATTTTTATGAATAATAAGATTATACTGAGAGGCGTCAAGGTCCATAATCTAAAAAACATAGATCTGGATATTCCTCTAAACAAACTGGTCATCGTCACTGGCGTATCCGGATCAGGAAAATCATCTTTAGCTTTTGACACTCTCTACGCGGATGGACAGCGCCGGTTTATTGAGTCCCTCTCTGCTTATGCCCGGCAGTTTTTAGAAAGAATGGAAAAACCTGATGCAGACAAAATAGAAGGAATCACTCCAGCTATTGCCATCCAGCAAAAAGCCACCACTAAAAATCCGAGGTCCACAGTAGCCACGGTTACTGAAATCCACGACTTTATGCGAATCCTATATGCCCGGATTGGGGTCATTCACTGCCTTAAATGCGGACGGCCGGTGAAGCGAGATACCATTGATTCTATCGTGGATACTCTGTATAAACTTCCGGCTCATACTCAAGTCACCATCACTTTTCCCTGGACCCAGGATAAAGAGCTAAAAGAACTGAGAAAAGACGGCTTTTTTCGTATCTTTCAAAACAATAAAGTGGTCTCATTAGATAGGGCTGATATCAAAAGCAATGAACCCATCCAAGTCTTTATGGACAGTTTGACTCTTGATAGAGATGAAAGAGAAAGACTGGTTGACTCCATCGAAACAGCCATGAAAAAAGGAGAAGGAACTGTCTCCGTTCATACTCAGAACGGAAAAGAGTACGTGTTCTCAAGCCGGTTGGAATGCAAGAAATGCCAAATCCAGTATGATGAACCCACTCCAGGCCTCTTCTCATTCAACAATCCTCAGGGAGCCTGTCCTAAATGCCACGGATTCGGCGACTTGGCTGTGATTGACAAAGATAAGGTCGTTCCTGACAAGAACTTATCCCTTGAGGAAGGAGCCATTGAACCGTTGACAAAACCCTCCTCCAGGAGAAGAATGAGGAATCTTCTGGACCGGGCTCAAAAAAAAGGCATTCCTACAGACGTGCCTTTTAAAGAACTAACTGAAGAACAAAAGCGTTTTGTTTTTGAAGGGGAAGGAGCCTATAAAGGAGTGATGGGCTCTTTTGAGCGGCTCAAACGCAAGAAATATAAAGTCCAGGTGAGGGTCTTCCTGGCACGTTACAGAAAATACATTCCCTGTCCGGAATGCCATCAGATGCGGCTCAACCAAAAAGCACTTCACGTGAAAATCAAGGGCCTTTCTCTTGGAGAAGTCACCAAAAAGACAGTGAGACAAGCCTATGACTTCTTCCACTCCATCAAACTAACCCCTTTTCAAAAAAATGTCTCTGGGAAACTGATCACTGAAATCCAAAACAGACTTAAATTTCTCTTGGAAGTAGGACTGGACTATATAACTTTGGACCGCATCACCTTTACTTTGAGCGGAGGAGAAGCACAACGCATCAACCTCGCTTCCGCTCTCAGCTCTTCCCTGGTAGGGACACTTTTTGTCCTGGACGAACCCAGTATAGGTCTTCATGCTAGGGATAATCACCAGCTCATAAAGATACTTAAGTCTCTTAAGAAAATGGGAAACACGGTGCTGGTGGTGGAACATGACCCTGAAATCATAAAATCTGCGGAATACTTGATAGATTTAGGTCCGGGAGCTGGAGAACATGGAGGTCAGGTCATGTTTGCAGGAGATATGAAAAATTTTATGAACAAATCTTCAACTCTCACCTCTCAATACATGAAAGGTGAAAAGGAAATCAGCATTCCTAAAAAGAGAAGACCGCCTAAGCGATTTATAACCATAAAAAAAGCTTCCAAACACAACCTAAAAAATATGGATATCCAAATCCCTCTGAACCTGTTTACCTGTGTGACCGGTGTTTCAGGGTCAGGGAAAAGCACTCTGCTTTTTGATGTGCTTTATAAAGGTTGGAAGGGAGAATCATCTGACGGATTTAAACAAATCTTAGGAAAAGACTCTATTGACAAAATCATCATGGTAGACCAGTCTCCTTTAAGCAAGTCTCCCCGTTCTATTCCAGCCACTTACACCAAAGCCATGGACAGAATTAGAGATCTTT
Organism: Acidobacteriota bacterium; assembly: GCA_035655135.1. Classification (GTDB taxonomy): domain Bacteria; phylum Acidobacteriota; class Aminicenantia; order Aminicenantales; family Aminicenantaceae; genus WJMT01. The sequence goes on from DASRVI010000283.1 coordinate 2,917, forward strand.
TCAGCAAAACTCGTGAAGCCAGAGCTCATGGATACAGTCCTGGCTTTTTCTCATTCAATACTTCTGGCGGCAGATGTGAATCCTGCAAAGGAGCCGGACAGCAGATCGTGGAAATGCAGTTCTTATCCGATGTAATCCTCACCTGTGATGTTTGTAAAGGAAAACGTTTTAAAAAGGAAATCCTGGAGGTCAAATATAAAGGAAAAAACATCGATGATGTTCTGCAAATGAGTGTGTCAGAAGCATGCGGTTTTTTTCATGACCAACCAAAAATCCTGAACAAACTAAATCCTCTTAGGGAAGTCGGTCTGGGATATCTGAGGCTGGGCCAGCCCACCACAACTCTTTCCGGAGGTGAGCTGCAGCGAATTAAATTAGCCCACAATCTTGTCCATCAGAAAAAAAAGAGAATTCTGTATCTTTTTGACGAACCCACTATAGGGCTTCATTTACATGACATATCCGTTCTCCTTGAAACCTTTCAAAAACTGGTGGAAAGAGGAAACACAGTGGTGGTGATTGAACACAACCTGGACATGATCAAATGCGCGGATTATGTTATTGATCTAGGGCCTGAGGGAGGGGAAGCCGGAGGAAAAATTGTGGCTCAGGGGACTCCAGAAAAATGTCTTGGCGCGGAAAAATCTCACACTGCTCAATATCTAAAAAAATATCTCAAAACATCGCCATTTTTTTATGAATAATCCAGGTAAAGCCTGGATTATTCACGAGTCGAGGTTGCTGCAGATGCAAGGCACAGGGCATGAAGTCGTGGTCCTTCACTACGAATGCTCTGTAACGAAGCAGATGCAGTAAGATCGGCTCGCCTGAAAGGTTAAATATGTATGCATTATAATAAAATTCATAACAATAATTTAAGCCGTTATTATACTTTTGAGGAACAATTCATTGGAAAGAGGGCTAATCATGTAAATATGTATGGAAGTGCATACATATTTTATGAATAGTCCAGGCTAGGTGCGCCACCAGTAAGAAAACTTAATAAAATAATACCTTCCCTGTTTGCGAAATATTCCCATGTCATCTTTCCCTTGGTTATCATCCACACCCAAATAAAACACGGTTCCCGGTCTCAACACATAACTTAGAAGCACACTGTTGTAAAGCTCTCCATCATAATCATTGTAATCAGTGATCAATCGAAAAGACAGAGTCCGGGACAGTTGGTAGGAAATCCTCTGGCTTATGAGATTGACTTGATAGACTCTTTCTCCCCCATAACTCTTGTCAAAAGTATTGTTTCTGTAATGATAAAGGATCCTTAAATTCCTTAAGGGCTTAAATGTCGCTTCAACACCATAAGAAGTTTGAAAACCCAGATAGGGAAAATCCTCATAATAGTCTTCGTCATAACATATGCCGTCTCCAATGGAAAAAGAAATATTCACAGAAAGCCAGGAAAAGGGCTCTGAATTTAGGTGAGACCTGAAAGTGTTTTTATGAAAATCAATCCCTTCATATCTTTCTAGTCCGGTGGTGAAACCAGCATAGATAAAGGAGTTCCTCCATCCACTAATATAACCTCCGATCCGTATTTCATCATCTGTGAGAGTGTTATCAAAGTCATAGATCCTGGTGTAATCAATACCAGGTCGAATATTCACAATGATATCGTTTTGGGGAAGGATATTGTATCCTACTCGGGTTCTAAAAGACTGAATATCTTTCCGCCTGAAATAGCCCAGAGAAGATTCAAATTCTTCTGGCATACTGGTGTAACTCGCTGAAACATCCCAGTGTCGGGATTCATGAGAAAGATTAAAATCCATGGCAGGGACCACTTTTGTTTCTTGATCCTGAACCTTGCTGGATGAGCCCACCACCTGAAACGAAAACCGGTAGTATTTTTTGAACTTAAAATTTCCGTCTATGCCGCCTATACGGTTATAATTATTAAAGATCGAATCCCATCCTTCCCCTGTCTCTTTATCCATCAAGATAAAGCCTATGTATGATTCTGTAAAAATATCATGTTTCAAACGAAAAACATTGACTAATCCGTGCTCTAAACCTTCCTGATAAGATTCCGAGGTATTGGGGATGTCAATAACGGAGGGGGTCTGATCAAAAACATTCAAAAATCCTAGACTTGTTTTTCCGACTTTTCCTGTGAGTTTCAAACCCCACATAGGATTGATAATTCTCCGGGAATAGAGGAGTTCCATGGGGGTATCAAAAATATCTTTTCCTTCCAGAAAAAAGGGCCTTTTTTCCGGATAGTAAAGTTCATACCGTTGATTGACATCCACCTGGGGCATGTCCGCTTCTATCTGGCTGAAATCAGGATTGAGAGTCAGATCCGCTGTTAAATCAGAGGTGATTCCATATTTCAAGTTTAGTCCAGGCTGTGGCTTCAATTTTTTTTCATCTGTCTTTCTTCCAGTCACAATCGGCATCAACTCCAGATTCTTCCCGGTTTCAAGTTTTCCTTCGATTTTTAAGGTCCCTGCTTGAGTGAGAAATCCATTCACATCTCTGGAGCGGGGAGCCCAGTAGATCTCTTCATTTTTTCTTTGTATTTCTCTCTGTATCTGAAAGCCCCATATCTGGGAAGTGGAATCCGGAAACCGCAGGCTTTTAAAAGGGATCTGCATTTCTATGGTGTAACCCAACTCATCAATTTGAGCATCTGAGAGAAAAAAAGTATCCCAAGTCTTATCTATTTTTTCAAAACCACCCCCTGGTCTCCGGCGTTGAAATTCATTGTATACCCCATCAGACTGCACTCCACAAGGATTGACTTGAAAGGTAAAAGCTCTTTTTTTATCCATAAAAGTATCTAGATATATTGTTATCTGGTCGTCACCTTCAACCTTATCTCTTTTACAGAGATTCGCTCTAATGGCTTCAGGTCTTGAATCATAGCATCTCACTGCAATATAGAGGTTTTTTCTATCATATCCTATGTAGGCTTTTGTTTTTTCTGAAGGAACACTATCTTCCACCGGTTCAAACTGAGTAAAGTCATCCAGAACCGCGGCATTCTGCCAGAATTCATCATCGAGTTTTCCGTCTATTTTGGGGGGAGGGGAGTATTCCACAGCTTTGACGCTGTAATTTCCACTGCTTTCTGAGGCGAAAAATGTTAAAACATTCCAGAACATAAAAAATGATACAATGATTAGTCTAAGAAGGCATCTAAACATTTTGACTTATAATGGATCTTTACTTTAGGTTTACCGCACACTCTTATTGAAAATTACAGAGTATTCTAAAAAAAATATATGATAAATGTTTTTTTATCTTATGTCCATAAGGGAAATATTTTTCTCGCCTAAACTGATGCCCAAATCTCTGTACAGCTGTGCCAGAGCCAATTTATAATCAATAACTGATTTAAGCTCTGAACTTAGGGTGCTCGCCAGTTCAGCCTGATATTGGAGCACCAGGTAATTTGTTGTCAGCCCGACCTTTAATTTCTCTTCTTCTGCTTCCAACTGTCTTTCAGCCAGCTCCCGGGCTGCTTTGTAAGCCTGGATCCGCTCATAATTAGTGGTTACATTGCGGACTGCTATTTTTATATCTCGAAATATCTCCTGCTCCTGATTTTTCAATTGGAGTTTGGCTTTCTCTAAACTCAGACGGGCTTGTTGGAACTGGGCTCTGGAGAGAATATTGCTGAGAGGAACATCCAGAGTTAGCCCCACTGACCAGTTCTGATATTTGAAGCCAAGGGCATCTGAAAAAGAATCCCCAAAACCTCCGGGAATCTTTCCGACAATTTGACCGGTCAGGGGATTGTCATTTAAATAGAGCAACTGATCTCCGGAAACCCCGGGGCTCCAGTAGGAAGCGGTAAAATTCAATCCTGGGAGAAGCTGGTTTTTGGTGTAGTTAAGATTGATTTCGCTGTTTTCCAAGCCGATCCGGGATGCTGTTAAATCAGGACGGTTCTGCATGGCAATGGAAAGCGCTTCATCAAGGCTCATATCTACTTTTTTGTATTCGGGCTCATCTGTGGGAATAATGGTGGCTCCTTTTTGAATCTGAACATCCGCAGCTAGATTGATAATGGTTTTGAGTCTATCTTCATTATTTTTAACCTCTGCTTCAGCAGCCAAGATATCAGCTCTTCTCTGAGCCACTGTGGCTTGGGCATTTATGATCTCAATAGGAGCCATAGCTCCCACTTCAACCGACCTTTTATTTTTATCTAAAAGTTCCTCAGCCAGACTCAAAGACTGCCTTTGAACTTCCAGATTTTCAATGGAGTACACATAATTCCAGTAAGCCTGCTCCACCTGGTAGATTTGTTCCTGTAGAGCTCTTTCTAGTTCTTCCTCTGACATGGCCAGCTGATTTTTGGCAACAATGATATCTTTCCTGGTTACATTTATGCCAAAATTCTTAAGAAGGGGTTGAGAAAAATCAAAACTCAGTTGGCTTGAATACCTGGGATTTATGGTCATGAAGTTTCTGTTAGTGTCATACATAGAACCATTGAGAGAAAGACTGAAGTTGCCTCCTGTAGGAAGCAGCTGTGATATCTCCGTAGAGAATCGGCTGTTGGTAGTCTGTACTGTATCTGCCGCATCAAGGAAAGAATAGGATGCTGAATTTTCATCCCTACGGTTGAAGCTCATAGATAGAGTGGGGATAAATTGTTCTTGTGCCTGCGATACTGAAGTCTGGGCTAATTCCGGATCTATCAATTCTACTTGAATATTGAGATTGTTTTTTAAAGCCTTGGTTATGCATTCTTCTAAAGAAAGCTGGATTTCATTGGGCTCATCCTGAGCCTTGAGTCCTAGTAAAATCCCTGCTAAGAGCAGTAAAATTGTGGCTAATTTTCGTATTTGCATATTGTCCTCCTTACAATCAATCTCTTAAAACATTATTTCATTATTTAAAGTTACAAAACAATTAGCGTTTATCTATTTAGTTTGACTTAATTATTTTATTCATAACGAAGAGCATCAATGGGGTTAAGT
>DASRVI010000284.1:0-4454 GCA_035655135.1 Acidobacteriota bacterium
CGATGAAAGAGTTGCTGAATATTTGGCAACACATGAGATTTCTATAGGAGATTTTGTTTTAAGCGGAGGAGAGTTGGCTGCAATGGTTGTTGTTGACAGTGTTTCCAGATTCCTTCCCGGGGTGGTGGGGAAGATGGAATCAGTGGAGCAGGATTCATTCTCTTCTGATTTGTTGGATTATCCTCAGTATACAAGACCTCGGTCTTTTAGAGGGCTGCAGGTTCCTGAAGTGTTGTTCTCAGGAAATCATAAAAAGATCGGGATCTGGAGAAGAAAGAAGGCAATTGAGAAAACAATGAATCTAAGGCCCGACCTCATAAAAAACAAAAAGTTTTCTATAGAAGAGAAAGACCTTATCAATGAATTAAGAACAGAAATGAAAGGCAAGAACAATGAATCTAATTGATTTAGTAGAGAAAAAAGACATAAAGGAAGACCGGGATAATTTTAAAGTAGGCGATACCGTAGAAGTTCATGTCATTATAAGAGAAGGGGATAAAGAAAGAGTTCAAGTTTTTAAAGGCAATGTGATTTCAAAAAGAGGGTCTGGATCAAAAAAGATGTTTACCGTCAGGAAAATATCTTTTGGAATAGGCATAGAAAGGATATTTCCTCTTTATTCAAAAAGCATAAAAAGAATTAAAGTGGTGAGAAAAGGAAAAGCAAGAAAATCTAAATTATATTATTTGCGGGATTTAAAAGGAAAAGCGGCTACTATAAAAGAATCAAGGTGATTTATGTGTTTAATACTCATCTTTATGCTATGATTATAGAAAGTGGCTGATTTTCATATAGAAAAGCAAACAGCAGAAAGAGGATTCAGATATATTGCTGGAATAGATGAAGCTGGGAGGGGAGCATTGTTCGGACCGGTAGTAGCAGCAGCGGTTCAATTTTCCTCTTTTTATATTTACAGGGAGCCTGATGGATGGATCAAAGAAATCAATGATTCAAAGCTTCTTTCTGCGAAGAAAAGAAAAATGCTTTTTCCTTTGATAATGAAAAATGCTGATTCAGTGGGGATCGGGGTTGCCACAAATTTGGAGATTGACAGGAATAATATTTTATGGGCTTCAGTGGAAGCCATGAAAAGAGCTGTTGAAAACATGGCGGGGAGAGCTGATTTTCTTTTGGTTGACGGATTAGAGCTTAATAATGTAAATTGTTCTCAGAAAAGAATTTTTAAAGGAGACCAAAAAAGTATATCCATTGCTGCCGCATCCATAATAGCCAAGGTGTTTAGGGACCATATGATAGAAGGATTGAGCCAAATTTTTAGAGGGTATTCTTTGGAAAAAAATAAGGGTTATGGAACCAAAGAGCATTATTTGGCATTAAGGGAATTCGGGCCCACTGTTTTTCATAGATTGAGTTTTCGTTTAAAATGTGAAATGGAAAAATGAACGACAAACAAGAAAGAGAACAAATAGAAACCAAAGCCAAGAAATTAATTAAAAAGGGGAAGATCGAAGAAGCGGCCGAGGAATACAAAAAATTATTGACCGGAAAGGATCAGGATATTCCTATCAGGAATATAATTGGAGACCTTTATGTCAAATCAGGGGAGAGAAAAAAGGCCGTTAAAGAGTTTGAAAAAATAGCTGATCTCTATGAGGAAAAAGGGATTTATTCCAAATCCATCGCCACTCTTAAGAGAATTGCAAGGATAGAACCAGATAATCTGGATATATCCAGAAGGTTAGCGGATCTTTATAACAGCCGGGGTTTCAAGTCAGAAGCTCTGGGGGAATATTCAAAACTGGCCAAAGAGCTGAAGAAGAATAAGAAGAACAAAGAAGCTATTCAGATGTATGAATCTGTGCTCAGACTGAATCAAGAGGATATGGAATCCAGGGAAATTTTAGCAGAATTATATGAAAAGGAAAATAAAATTGATGAAGCCATTGAAAAATTAAATGAAGTTGCTGAATATAAAATCAACAATGATGAACTGAAAGATGCCTATAAGGCATTGGACAGAGCCAAGGATTTAAAACCAGATTATCCCCGGACATTAACTAATTTTATTGAAATATACAAGAAAGAAGATAAGAAGAAAGAGGCTTTTAAACTCATAAATGAGGTGCTGAAAAAAGATGAAAAGAATCTAAGAGCCCTTTATATGTTAGGTAAACTTCACCTGGAAGAGAAAGATACAGATAAGGCAAAGAAGGTCTTTCTGCGCATCACATCAGAAAATCCCAAGGATATTGATGCTCGAGTTAAATTAGGGAAATTATTCATTGAGGAAGGAGATCTGGATAAAGCATTTGAAAATTATGAGCCGGTGGTTGATTTACTGACAAGAAAAAAGAAAGAAGATAAAGCTATTGGACTTTTGGGACTCATTTTATCAGAGAGAAAGCCTCACTTAAAAACACTGGAGAAACTGGCTAATCTTTATAGATCAAAAGGGAATAAAGAAAATTTAGAGGTTGTCAACAGACTCATTTTAAAGGAGTGCAGAAGAAAGAAGCTCAAAGAGAAAATGGCGGCAGTATTAGGAGAACTGTTGAACCTTTTTCCGGAAAAAGAAGAGTATTTTAATGAATACAAAAAGACAAGAGCTGAAATGGGTATGTTTGAAGAAGAGGATGCCTCTTTAAGTGTCAATGAGATAGAGGAAATAATAGATACCACACTTGCTAAGGTTGATTTATATATAGAACAGGGTCTAATTAAAAATGCAAGGAGAATTCTCCAAAATTTAAACATTAAGTACCCAGATCATGAAAAAATAGACGCCAAAATAAAAAAGCTGGAAAAGGCGGCCTCAGAGATTAAGGTTGAAGACATTCCATCGCGTTTAGGAGAGGTCAGGAAAAAGGAAACAGAATTATTTGGAGAAGTCAAACAACCTCCACGTCCTTCTGAACCTCCTTCATTAAAATCCGATTATGAGGAAAAATTGACAGCGGCTGATATTTTTGCTGAAACAGATATTGTTCCTATGGTCCCACAACAAGCAGGTGAAAAGAAATACTATGACCTTGCCAATCGGCCGGAGGAAGAGGTAGAGGCCATAAAGGACGTTTATAACTATCAATTAAGAGGAGATACCACCATTGTGGAGAAAGCGCTCAAAGATATTGTCTCTGATTTCCGGAAAGCTCTGGATGAAAAGGTAGGGAAAGAGGATTATGACAGCCATTATAATCTTGCTTTAGCTTTTATGGAACAGGGATTGATTGACGAGGCCATAGAAGAAGCGAAGATGGCTTCCAAAGACGAAAAAGTGGCGGTGGACAGTTATAATGTGATCAGTTCCTGTTACCGCAGGAAAAAAGACAATAAGCAGGCTTTAAAGTGGCTTAAAAAAGCCCTGGATTTAACCAAAGAAGGCACAGAATCCTACTTTTCTTTAAAATATGACATAGCTTCAGTTTATGAGGATTTAGGCGAATTTAAAAAGTCTATTGAGATATATAAAGAAGTTAAGAAGTGGAATGAAGATTACAGAAATGTTAAAGAAAAAATTAAAGAAATAAAAAAGAAATAGATAAAAAGCCTTATTTTCCCTCCCTCTTATTTTTTTTAACACTCCCATGAGCTTACATCTTAGCGTGAATAGTCTTATTTATATGTGAGAAAAAGAAGTTTCTCAATCGTTATCTAAATTGGAGAGCAGGTCATTATGATAAACGCAGAGGGTGATTATGGGGAGAAGACTGTTTCTCTGCCAGATGATTTTAAAATGGTTGGAAACAGCCTCCCCATGAAAAAAGTATTTAAATTTATTCATAAAGTCAAAGATATCAATGCTCCGGTTTTCATCAGCGGGGAAAGCGGCACGGGTAAAGAGCTGGTGGCAAGAAACATTCATTTAATCGGGGATCGGAGGAAAGAGAATTTTGTTGCCTTAAACTGCGGCGCTATTCCTGAAAATCTCTTAGAGAGTGAGCTGTTTGGATACACCAAAGGTTCTTTCACCGGGGCTTTAAGGGATAGACAGGGTTTGATTGAGGTGGCGGACAAAGGAGTTTTGTTTTTAGATGAAATTTGTGACTTATCCCCTATGCTTCAGTCTAAACTTCTTCGTGTTCTTCAGGAAAAAGAACTGAGAAGAATTGGAGAAAACAAGCCTCGCTGTGTTGATATAAAAGTGATAAGCGCTACTAATAAGAACATAGATCAAGAAGTGAAAAAGGGTCTGTTCCGTGAAGATCTGTATTATCGGTTGAAAATAATTTCTGTTAAACTGCCTTCGCTTAGAGACAGAGGCTGTGACATTTTGTATCTCCTGGAATATTTTATTCAAAAATTCAGCAGAGACATGCATTTAAAAAAGCTTTGTTTTTCTTCGAGAGCTGTTGATTTTCTCATAAATTATTCTTGGCCTGGGAATGTAAGGGAGCTAAAAAACGAGGTGCTGAGATGCCTGGTTTTATGTCAGGATTCAGATATCATTTCTGAAAAAGACCTTTCAAAAAAGATAGTGAAAGATGCTGAAAATA
>DASRVI010000285.1:0-7261 GCA_035655135.1 Acidobacteriota bacterium
CAAATAGACTAAAAGATATACTGGCCAAAAATCAGAATCTAAGAAAAAAAGATTTCGATGAAATGATTGGAGATATTCAGAACCGGCACAAACAAAGAGAAAATGAAATTTCAGAAACAGCGGAAAGATTCTACAACCAAGAAAAGGAAATTCTCAACCAGCTTAGAGGGCTAATTTCAGAAGAAAGTTCCAGCAAATATGAAGACTTTAAAAAATTGAAGAAAAAAATGTTAGATAATTCCAAACAAAGGGAAAAAAAGCTGGCCCGAATGCTCAAAAATTTTCACAAAGAGCAGCAGGAATTAACGAGAGCTCTGCGGATACTTGTGGAAAAAGGACCTTCCGTAAGAATAAAAGATTTAAAGAATATGATCATAGCTTTTTATACCCAACATCAAGATGAAGCAGGACAATTGGACGAATTATTAGAGGAAATGGACAGAGCTAAAGAAGAAATAAGCAGTCAATGGAATAAATTCATAGTAGTTCAAAACAAAGAGAGGGATGACACCCTCTTTCTGGATTATAAATCATAAAAAAAGGAGGTGAAAAAAATGGCAGTCGAAAAAACAATGGCTTCTTCAAGCTTGGTTGAAGTGGTTGACAGGATTCTGGACAAAGGAATCGTTGTGGACGCTTGGGTTAGAGCTTCTCTGGTAGGCATTGAGCTCTTGGCTATTGAGGCCAGAGTGGTTGTTTCTTCAGTAGAAACTTTCTTAAAGTATGCTGAAGCTGTCGGTCTTACAGCAGAAGCTGCATAAGCCGAATCAAGCTAGAGTAAGGAAGGGAAGTCCTTAGGAGTCCAGAGGCGCATTGCTTTTATGAAAGCTTGCCCCTTTGTGAAGTTTCTCGCTTAATCCTAAGTACTCATCCCTGAAAACAATGATTATAAGGAGGAAAAAATGAATTGGGGCGAAGAAGTAAGAAATTTGTCAGAAGATATTTCTAAAGCAAACAAAGAAACAAAAGGATATGTTCAAGAATTAAAAGAGGTCACTGACGATATGATAAGTAATTGGAATAAAAAAAGGATCCACATAAAGGCAGACCTTAAATCTGATTTTCAGGCTTGGGATAAAGTGAGAAAGGATGAGACAAAAAAACTTAGATCGCAGGCTCAAGATCTAATGAATAAATTTAAAGAAGGAAGCCAGATTAGAGCCGAAGATATGAATAATTTAAAGTCTCATGTACAACAGATGACCAATGAATGGAGTAAGGAAAGAGCTCAGATGAGATCTGATCTTTTTATCGAACTTGGAGAGAACACAAAATCTATAGCTAAAGAAGCAGAAAAAATAAAGTCATCACTGAGAGATTTTCTAAAAAAGTACAGAGAAGGAGATTTAGAAAACATTAAAAAAGAACAACAGAATAGAAGCCAGGAAATCGATAAATTTAGAAAAGATGTACAAAGTTTGATGAAAAAATTCAGAAATATCCATAAAGAGGCCGCCAACGCTTGGAAAGGATTGAAAAAAGAACAAAAAAATACACAAAAAAACTCAGGAAGTTCTGAAAAAGAGATGAAAATTATATCTATAATCGAAGATAATCAAAAGGGAATAACTCTCTCTGAAATAGCTTTTCTCATGGATGTCGCGCCTGTTTCTATATCCAAAAACATAAAAATGCTCATGGATGAAGGACATATTAGGAAAGAGGGAAATAAATACTTTGTTAAATAAGATGAAGGTTGAAAAATTATCTTGAGTTTTGATCAAGGAGAAAATGATGTCAGGTTGGGAAAAAGAACTAAATAAACTAACCGAACAAATTTCTAAACAGAGAAAAAAACGAAAAGAAAATCTAAAGGGAATAAAAGAGGAAAACAAACAGAGGGCTCAACAAGTCAACCAATTTAAAAAAGAAGTTCAAAAATTGATTTTAAAATTTACAGAGGAACGTACCCAAGCTTCTAAGGCATGGAAAGATTTGCTTTCAAAACTGGGGTGATATGAAAAAGGATAGAGGATGATCAATGCGAGCTAAAAGGAGGAAAAAGCAATGTCTTCGCAAGAATTTATAACTGTTCTTGAGCCTAAGCCTTTGGCTCATTTTGTAGAAACAAAGGAAGTAAAAAAAATCACTGAACGGGCTCTTGGGTACATTAAAGCTGGTTTCCCTATCCATTTTAGAGGAGTTTCAGGGACAGGAAAGACTACCTTAGCCATGCACGTGGCTTCTAAACTAGGACGTTCCTTAGTGATGATCCATGGGGATGAGGAGCATTCTTCTTCTGATTTAATAGGTGGAGAGTATGGATACAGAGTGAGGAAAGTTGTGGATAATTTTATTCATTCTGTACTAAAGGCAGAGGAAGATATGCAGAGGCATTGGGTGGATAACCGATTAACTGTAGCCTGCAAGTATGGATTTACACTTATATATGACGAATTCACTCGATCTCGGCCAGAAGCCAATAACACCCTGCTCTCAGTTCTTCAAGAAAAAATGCTTGATATGACTTCTCCCTTAAATAAAGAGGGATATTTGAGAGTTAATCCGGATTTTACAGCTATATTCACTTCCAATCCAGAAGAGTATGCCGGGGTTTACAGAAGCCAAGATGCACTTCGAGATAGGATGATTACAATGGATCTTGAACATTTTAACAGAGAGACAGAAATAAAAATCACTAAGGCTAAAAGCGGTCTTTCATCCAAAGATTGTTCAAAACTCATTGATGTATTGAGGAAATTAAGAGAATCCGGAGTGTGTGAATATGTACCTACCATCCGCAGCGCTATAATGATTGGGAAAACAATAAAAGTAAGGAATGGAGAAGTAGATAAAGACGATCCAATCTTTAAAGAAACAGCTTTGGAAATTTTAACTTCAGCTACAAGCCGAATTGGATCCAGGAATCAACAGAAAAAAGTGAAAGATACATTAAAGAATTTGATAAATCATTATTGTGTGAACGGAAAAAAGAAAAATTATTCAAATAAAACGAGGTAAAGACATGGAAAAAAAGGATGAAATAAGCATTTTCTCCCCCTGGGAAAAAGAAAAAAGACACCAACTAGAAAGAAAAATGAAAAGCCCACCACAAAAAAGCCAAAAAGGTCATGTAAGTTCCATGCCTAAGTCCAGAGATCATGAGCATCTGGAAATGTACATATTGTCAAGAGAAAAAGAGCGACTGGAAAAATATGGTTCGACATTAGGCAGGAGAGTCAAATCCATTGCTGATTCTTGGAAAAAGTCCAAAGCCCGCATGTATGAGCTGCAAAAAGAAGGAGCAAAGGTGGGAAAAGAAGGTATAGAGGAATTAATTCAGGGCGATAAAAAAAAAGAAAAGAAAGATAATAAAGGAAATATCAAAAAAGTAGAATGGAATTACTAATGTCTTATTTATTTGTGTCAAAGTAGGTTGTTCAAATGTATACATGGGAAATGAAAACGATTAAGACAGATCAAAAAGAAAATCATAAAAATACAGGATTCTCTGTACAAAGATTCAAGCCCACAGAGAACTTTTCAACTTATGGTAGTTCCGATAAAAACAGAATGAGAAGAAAATCGTTAAAAGTCATTTCCATTCATTCTTTAGTAAAAAAAATGATGGCTGCAGAGTGGGCCGGAATTAAAGGAACAAGATCATATAAGAAGGTGAATTTTCTTAAAGAGAAGCTTATGGGGGAAAGTTTAGAAAATACTTTTTATTAAAGGTCAAAGGAGGCAAAAATATCATGACTGATAAAAAGAAAAAGGAAGAAAAAAAAGAAAAGGAAAAAGTCGAGTTTGACTTTGGAGTGGGTAAAATGAGCTTTAGCGGCTTGTTTAAAGGTATAAGCGATCTTATTGAAACGGCTGCTAAATTATCTGATGAATCAGGAGAGATAAAAAAAGAAGGTGAGATCAAGTTCGGTAAGGACCTTAAAGGGGTCTATGGATTTAACATAAGAACTATGGCTGGAGGAAGGCCTAATATTGAGACTTTTGGAAACATAAAACAAACAGATAAAGGCCCGGTCGTAGACGAAGAAAGAGACCCGGTTGTAGATATATTTGATGAGGAAGACCATATTTTAGTTATCGCAGAAATCCCTGGTGTTTTAAAGAAAGATATCGATTTAGACGTAAAAGGAGATATTCTCAAGATTTATGCAGAATCAGGAAAAAGAAAATATTCTAAGGAAGTCCTGCTTCCTCGTAAAGTAAAAGGAGAAGGAATGAGTTCATCTTATAAAAACGGAATACTTGAGATAAAGTTCCAAAAAAGAGGAAATTAAAATTGAGTTCAAGCTTTGCTCATGTTGAAAGAAGATTGTTTTAAACATAATAATATGAATTAAAGAAAAAGAGATGTCAGAAAAAAAGGAATCAATAGTCCTTAAGGCTTCAGAGGCAAGGAGGAATGATTTAGGAAGAGGCATAGCCCGTTTGGATCCTGAAGATATGGAAAAAATAAATGTTTCTGTAGGAGATATCATTGAATTAGAAGGAAAAAAGAAAACTGTTGCCAAGGTGATGCCTGCTTTTATGGAAGATAGAGGTAAGGACATTATTCAGATTGATGGGATCATCCGGGAAAACTCACAGGTCGGGCTGGATGAAAAAATAAAAATAAGAAAAGTTGACTATTACCCTGCCAGCAAAATAATGTTAACACCCTTGACTTTAAGTTCTCTACAGGGGGATAGAGATACAAATTATATTGGTCGTCTTCTAGAAGGGTTGCCTATGGTAGTGGGCGATCGAGTCCGAGCCAATCTGTTTGGTACCAGTTCCTGTGATTTTAAAGTAGTCGATACAGTCCCCAAAGATAAAGTCGTGATAATCAAACCAAAAACAAACTTGAAACTAAAAAAGGAGAAAACAGAAGGCATAAAAAGAGGGCTCAGGGTATCCTACGAAGATATCGGAGGACTTGATAAGGTCATCCAAAGGATTAGAGAAATGGTTGAGCTTCCTTTGAAATATCCTCAGGTCTTTGAAAAACTGGGTATCGAACCTCCTAAAGGAGTATTTTTATACGGTCCGCCTGGCTGCGGAAAAACTTTGATCGCTCGAGCTGTGGCCAATGAAACAGATGCCTTTTTCACCAGTATCAGTGGACCGGAGATAATGGGTAAATTTTATGGAGAAAGTGAAGGGAGGCTGAGGAATCTATTCAAGGAAGCCAAAAGCAATGCTCCTTCCATAATTTTTTTGGATGAAATTGAGTCGATTGCTCCTAAAAGAGAAGAAATGGGAGCTGAAAAGCAGGTGGAAAGAAGAGTTGTGGCTCAACTTTTAGCTTTGATGGATGGACTCCAATCCAGAGGGCAAATTATTGTCATAGCTGCCACAAATATTCCTAATGCAGTGGACCCTGCTCTAAGAAGGCCAGGCCGGTTTGACAGAGAAATAGCCATCCCCATCCCCGATAAAAACGCGCGTTTTGAAATTAACCAAATCCATACGCTGGGTATGCCTTTATCAGAGGATGTGGATCTGGAAAAACTCGCTGCTCTCACTCATGGGTATGTAGGAGCTGATCTTGAAGCCTTAGCCCGGGAATCTGCCATGACCTCTTTACGGAGGATCCTTCCTGAGGTGGACTTTGAACTGGAAGAAATTCCTTATGAAATACTTTCTGAATTGAAAGTCACCATGGAGGATTTTATGGAAGCACTCAAGGAAGTAGGCCCCTCTGCAATAAGGGAGGTTTTTGTAGAAGTTCCTGACGTGAAATGGAGAGATATTGGCGGATTAGATAGTGTCAAAGAGAAGCTGAAAGAGACAGTGGAATGGCTGTTTAAATACGGAGAAGTTTTCAAAAAAGCGAACACCAAACCTGCTAAAGGAGTGCTTCTTTATGGTCCCCCTGGGACAGGAAAAACTTTATTAGCCAAAGCCCTTGCCAATGAAAGTGAAGTTAATTTCATTTCTATAAGTGGGCCTTCTCTTATGAGCAAATTCATTGGTGAGAGCGAAAGAGGAGTGAGAGAAGTTTTTAGAAAGGCTAAACAGGCCTCTCCTTGTATTTTGTTTTTTGATGAGATTGATTCTCTGGTCCCTCAAAGAGGTATAGGGGGGGAGACAACTCGAGTCACAGAAAGAGTTATAAGTCAATTTCTTACTGAACTAGATGGTATTGAAGAATTAAAAGGGGTAGTGGTAGCTGCAGCCACCAACAGAATAGATATTATCGATCCGGCCATTCTACGTTCAGGAAGGTTCGATTTTGTCCTGGAACTGCCGCTTCCTGATCAGAAGGCCAGAGAAGAAATTTTTACTATTCACCTAAAAGATAAACCTTTGGATGAAGCTATTAATCTCAGCGAACTGGCTGAAAAGACAAAGGGGCTGACAGGGGCAGATATCGAGTCTATCGCCAGGAATGCCTCTCTCCTGGCTATAAGGGAATTTGTCCATAAACAAAAAGGAAAAATTAACAGACAAAAAATCAATAAATTTATTATCAAGGAAAAGCATTTTGAGGAAGCTTTTAAGGACCTCAAAAATAAGCCCAATTTTAAAAAGAAGGAATAAAATGAGACATTCCAAATATTTGTTCGGAATTATTAGAAATAACAACGAACAAATGAGATTAGACAACATAAAGGATAAAAGTTTAGGAAAAATCTATTCAATCTCTTACCAGGATATCAGTGGAGTGGTGAGGGATTATCCAGGAGATAGGTTTGATTTTGGAACTCGAGAAGAGGTCGCTCAAAAATTGGTCAGCCATCAAACCGTAATCGAAAAAGTGATGGAAAAGTTTTCCATCATCCCTATTAAATTCGGGACTGTGCTTAGAGATGAACAAGAAGTAAAAAGAATTTTAATAAAAGCCTACCGAGAATTTAAAGAAAGTTTAGAAAATTTTAGTGAAAAAATAGAATTGGATGTGGTTGTCAGTTGGGAAGACTTGAATGCCCTTATAAAGAAAATCGGGGATGAAAATAAAGAGATCAGGGATCTTAAAGAAAAAATTTCTCAAAAACAGAAAAAAGAAGATGTTTTCCAGGAAAAAATTAAAATCGGAGCTATGATCAAGGAAGTCATTGATAAAAAAAAGGATGACCTTAAGAAAGAAATAATAGAAATCCTATCCTCTAAAACCAAAATTGAGAACGTAAAAAAACATGAGCTTATGAACGACAGCATGATATTAAACTGTGGTTTTCTTCTCCATAAAGAAAAAGAAAAGGAGTTTAATAATGCCCTCCACGAATTGAACGATCATTATAATGATTCATTGAAGTTCCGATGTTTGGGTCCCCTCCCTTTATACAGCTTTTTGACCTATGAAATAAAAATGGTTGAT
>DASRVI010000286.1:0-2624 GCA_035655135.1 Acidobacteriota bacterium
TATCTTGTTGAGCAGAACGGAGAATACGCTCCTCTGGATGGCAGGACTCTTTTGGCCTTGAGGATGGCTATGTGGGAGAAGAACAACACAGACGTTGTTTCTCTCAATAAATATCTGAATATGATTGAATATGAGGAACAGCTCAAAGCTGACAATGTAAAGAAAGCGGCATATCAATCGTTTAAAGACGGAAACAAGATGGTTGATCGGCTTATGCGGACGAAAACATTTAGTTAAAAGTGAGGTGAAAAATGTTACAAGGAAAAAAAGTAGGCAAATTTTTTGAACCCTTATTACCAATAGACTTATCAAAACATGGTGTGAAGCAGAAATTGGTTATTACGACAGGACTTCCAGGGGCGGTGGCTATTAATTCATTTCCCTTTAGTGAAATAACAAAAACTAGCGTTAAGGCAACAAGCGATGAGTTAGCCCAAGTTTATGATGAAGGCGATGCTTTTTATAAGCTTTCAAGCTCTAGTAGTGGAACTTATGCCGCAGACTATCAGTTATTCCCTGATGCAGATGCAATTGGAGATGCAGCTTATTTTGGCTATGGCAGTAAATTCTGTGTGATTTTCTTTGATATTAGCGCAACAGTCGCAACATACGCTGGTGATTCCTGTGTATGGCAGTATTTTGATGGGAGCACGTGGCAGACATTAACTATTATCTATGATGGGACAGACTCAACTGCACAGGATGGAAAAAGGCCATTCCAGGAAGATGGATACCTCGTATTCTCTCCTCCCAGCGATTGGAAGAAAACTTCAATTAACGGGAAAAATGCATATTGGATTCGTTCTTATATCGAAACAGCAGATGTCACACAAATTCCAATTCTTGCAGGTACTACTTATCATCACACAATCAGTGCCTCTTATCCTTTCAAAGCCCCAGTTGGCGGAACAATCACCAGGATTAGGTTTACTTGGGATACCAACAGTTCCGGTACTGCTGACACTAAACTAGTTCTTGTTAACCTGACCCAGCAGACAATTTCAGCAGAGAAGACCCACACTAAATCAAAACAGATATTCTCTATAGACGACCTTGATCTAGATGTAGACGAAGGAGACGAATTGCTGTTGTTTATCACACAAGTAGATGGGGGCGGTACTGAATTTACTGACGGTAGAGCAGAAATAGAATTTAATTAAAAATAGAAACGTTTACCCCCTGAAATATGGGGGTATGCGTTTCAACATATAAAGGAGGAGGATATGAGTCAATATGCAAACACAGACTTTCTAGAAACAGACATAAGCGTTAATAATGATTCTAATAAAGTTGAGGGGACAGACTTTGATTCTGAAAAAATACCTGTAGGAGAAATAAACAAAGGACTTATAAGCTTAAAATTCAACCCTGCTGCTGCGGCTGCGGAGAGCATAGATTTTGAATTTGCGATCTCTTATGACAATGGAACTACTTGGACTTCTGGTCTTGGTGGAGATGCTTTTAAGCAGGTTCAAATAAATACAGATGTCAATGCAATTAGCAATGTAGTTTATCATTCAGAAGCTATTGACCTTTATGGAGTAACGCACATAAAGTTAAATAGAGTTTTGGTATCAGTTGGAGCTGGTAATTGTACTGAAATAAACGCAAACTTGGCCAAAGCAAGAGAATTTTAAAGATGTATATTACATCAACAAAGGCTTTCATTTTATTTGCTTTGCTTGTTACGGGAGGGTTTGTATTCAAAACATTTTTTGAGAAAGCCCCCTATGAAGCCTTTGCTATGTACTTGACTATGGGCTTTGGAGCCTATATCGGTAAGCGGTTGTGGCAAAAAAAGGAGACATTCAAAAATGGATAGATCAGAAATACGGGAATATGCAAGGATCCTGGCTGATGAGCTAACCGAAGCTCCGGAAGGATTGATGAGTGATAATGAATTGAACACTCTCATAAACATTTCTCAGGATAATGTTGTTTTGTATATGGCTCAACATTTACCAAAAGAGTTTAGAAAGAGTGCCTTAATCTCTTTAACCGCAGATAAAGAAGAGTATGACATAGAAAGCGACATCGGAGTTGATAACTGTTTGAAAGTCGAGACGATTCTTCATAATGCTTCAGGGGAGCCAGCTTATCCTTTGTTTTCTACGGACGTCAATGATTTATGGCAGTACTCCACAGTAGGAGAAAAAGGGGACCCAGAAATATGGTTTATGGCTGAAAAAGACGTTATAGGCATAAGGAAAATTCCTTCATCTGATTCTGCGGATAGATTGAAAATGTTTTTCTTTCTGGAACAACCTGATCTTAATGAAGACCTTAAAGCTAATCATGACCCTTCATCTGATAAATACGCTATACCTGACATGCCGAAAGTTATGCACCCTCTTATCTCCATGGACGTTCTTGTCCAGTGGGCTGTAAGGGGGAGCGGTAGCCATACTTCATTAGAGAAAATATTTGACAGGATGGCTAATAAAATCATCAGCCTCTTGTCTCTGGAGTTTGGTTTGACAGCGACACAAAGACCATCAACAAAGGAATATTGGAAAGGAAATGAATAATTTAGTTACTGGTAAACTTTATAAGAAATCAATCTGGGATTTAGGGGGAACTCTAAACGAAGCCAGCACTCCATCTGAAGTTGCTGATAACGAAGT
>DASRVI010000287.1:0-2436 GCA_035655135.1 Acidobacteriota bacterium
CAAACCAATAAGAAAGGAAAAGTAGATGAAAATAGAAGAATTCTCTTTAGAGCGTTGGCAGTCTCAATGGGAACATATAGTTGATTATAACATCACCGAAAGTGGTGTTAATCCTCTAACTCCAGAGGACCTTTTAAGACATGAAGAACTTGAGGAATTTGCTAAAACAAAGCTGGGATATATCCAGACAGATGGAACCCCGGAACTTAAAAAAGCGATCTGTGAGCATTACAACCAAGCCTCACCGGATAATATCTTAGTTACCTCTGGTTCTTCAGAAGGCAATTTTTTGACCACATGGAAACTTGTTGAACCCGGGGATGAGGTTATCTTTATGCTACCCAATTTCATGCAAGTCCATGGACTCATGAAAGCATTTGGAGGCAAAGTAAAAACGTTTTTCCTCAGAGAAGATCTGGACTGGAATCCTGATCTGGATGAGTTGAAAAAAATCGTCACGAAAGACACAAAGCTTATCTCGATCACGAATCCTAACAATCCGACAGGTGGCCAGTTGAACGAGGAATCACGACTGGTCATCTTAGACCTAGCAAAATGGGCGGACGCTTGGCTTGTCTCCGACGAAGTCTACCAAGGAGCTGAATTCAACGGCGAAATCACGCCCAGTTTCTGGGGCTTATACAAAAAAACCATTATAGTAAATGGCCTATCCAAAGCCTATGGAATGCCCGGCCTTCGTGTTGGATGGATGGTTGCACCTGAACACATCGCAAGTTCGCTCTGGACTTACAAAGATTACACCACAATCACCTTAAGTGCCCTGAGCAACCAGCTAGCGCAGATCGCTCTCAAGCCTGAAAAAAGAAACACTATTTTCAACAGAACCCGAAGGATCATTCGGAAAAATTTTTCTATCCTTAAAGATTGGATGGATAAACAGGAAGGACTTTTCAGTTATATACCTCCTAAAGCCGGAGCCATTGCCTTCCCGCGTTACCATCTGGATATCAATTCCACTAAACTCAGTCTTAGAGTTAGAGAAGAGAAAAACGTCCTTATCCAACCAGGAGATCAATTTGAGATGGATTTTCACATCCGTTTTGGACTGGGAGAAAAAAGTGATTTTTTTATCAAAGCCCTTGATCTTGTCGAAGAAGTGCTTGTTGATCTCAAAAATTGATTAGTTTATACAAAAAAATCAATTACAGTTTAGTAGAGTCCTCATCCAATAATAGTTTCTATTATTCGAATAAGGCATTACAAAATGCCATATTGAACGCAAAGAAGAAATGATCAACTCAAGGTAGCCACCATAATCGCTTTTATGGTATGTACTCTATTCTCAGCCTCATCAAAAACAATAGAAGCTTCTGATTCAAAAACTTCATCAGATACTTCCATTTCTTCCACTCCATACTTTTGATAGATTTCTTCTCCAAGAGTTGTTTTACGATTGTGGAACGCAGGTAAACAGTGCATGAATTTAACATTAGGATTATTGGTCAGTTTCGTGGTTTTTTTGTTTACCCTGTATGGAATCAAAAGATTTATTCTTTTCTTCCATTCGTCTTCGGGTTCCCCCATAGATACCCAAACATCGCTGTAGAGGAAGTCACAGTTTTTTACCCCTTGTTCAATATTTTCAGTTATCAATATATTCCCGCCTGTTTTTCTCGAAATTTCTTTTGCTTCTAGGACAAGTTCTTCACCAGGTTGAAGCTCTTTTGGGGCTATAGAACGAAAGTCCATCCCCATTTTGGATGCTGCAATGAGAAGAGAATTCCCCATGTTGTATCTTGCATCGCCCAGAAAAGCGAATGTAACTTGGTTTAGAGGTTTCTTACTATGCTCCTCCATGGTCATTAAATCCGCGAGCGCTTGAGTGGGATGAAATTCGTTGGTCAATCCATTCCAAACCGGCACACCTGAGTGATCTGCCAATTCTTGAATCCTAGCTTGTTCAAAACCTCTATATTCTATCCCATCATACATTCTTCCCAAAACACGAGCTGTATCTTTGATGGTCTCCTTTGTGCCGAGTTGGGATCCAGTTGGCCCCAAGTAGGTTATGTTTGCACCCTGATCAAAAGCAGCTGTTTCAAAAGCACATCTTGTTCTGGTAGAACCTTTTTCAAAAATCAAAACGATATTTTTTCCTTTGAGTTTTGGCTGTTCTGTCCCTGCATATTTTGCTTTTTTGAGTTCTTCTGATAAATTCAGCAAAAAATGAATTTCCTCTGTTGAAAAGTCTAAAAGTTTTAGAAAACTTTGATTTTTTATATTATAAGGCATTCTAATCTTCCTTTTATTCTTAAATATATTTAGAAATCATTGAGGATTTCAGTGAGGTTAGGTGATCCGATTTCTTCTAGGTCATAGGAGACACGAAGTATTTTCTTATTTGTTTTTATGAGTTTTCCCAGGTCAATTGGAGTTCCACTGACCACTAGATCGCATTGGCTGTTATCAATGGTC
>DASRVI010000288.1:0-9740 GCA_035655135.1 Acidobacteriota bacterium
GTTGTGATTACAGCCACCACCTCTACAGAACCTGTTCTCCCTGACGAAGAGAGATTGTTTCTGGGGAAACATATTGTCGGGATAGGGTCTTATAAACCGAATATGCGGGAATTTCCAAAAGCCCTTTTTAAAAACATCAAAATCCTGGCTGTAGACACTGAATACGCCCACATTGAATCTGGAGACCTTAAGGTTCCTCTGGAGAAAGGATGGATTCAAGAAGACCAAATCCTGACCTTAGGTAAAGTGATAATGGGAAAATCATTTATAAATCATGAGAGAGAAGGAACCACTGTTTTTAAATCTGTGGGCATGGCTCTTTTTGATGTGGTGGTTTCCGAATTCATTTATCAGAAGGCCAGAGAAAAGGATTTGGGCCAGGAGGTTCATTTTTAGTTTAAGGAATAAATGATCATGAAATGGAAACCTCCTTCAAACTGGAAAGTGATTGAAACTTTGGATGGCCACGCAGCCGGGGAACCTCTAAGACTGATAACAAAAGGACTGCCTGATATACCAGGAAACACCATTCTCCAAAAGCGTCAGTATTTCCGCCAGCATTTTGATGTGATCCGCACTGGATTGATGTGGGAACCGCGCGGACATGCGGATATGTACGGAGCTGTGATCACAGACCCGGTGACTGAGGATGGAGACTTTGGCGTCTTTTTTCTTCACAATGAAGGTTATTCCACCATGTGCGGCCATGCCATTATCGCTTTGGCAAAAATGACCCTGGACACAGGAATGGTTGAAAAGAATGAAGATAATCCCGAATTAAAGATGGATACCCCTGCCGGCCGGGTCAAAGCCACAGCCTTCAGGAAAAATGGAAAAGTGAGGCGGGTATCTTTTTTAAATGTTCCTTCTTTTGTCTATTTAAAAGACCAGCAGATTCAAGTCCCGGATTTGGGCTGGGTGAATTATGATATTGGTTTTGGTGGAGCTTTTTATGCCTTTTGTCAGGCTGAGGAATTAGATGTTTTATTAAAGCCCGAGCATTTCCATCGTTTGATTTTCCTGGGGCGCTCTATAAAGAAAGCAGTCATGGATTCTGTGGATATCAAACATCCTTTAGAAAAGGAGCTTGGATTTTTATACGGCACCATTATCACAGGACCGCCTGAGAAAAAATCCAACCACAGCCGGAATGTATGTGTATTTGCAGATGGAGAAGTGGACAGATCCCCCACAGGAACCGGAGTGAGCGCTAGAGCTGCCATTCATTACTCAAAAGGAGAGATAAAAAAAGGGGAGACTCTGGTCATAGAAAGCATCATTGGAACCGAGTTTAAAGTGAGCGTGAAAGATGTGACAAAGTTAGGTCCTTACACTGCGGTCATTCCTGAAGTTACCGGAGAAGCTTCCATTACCGGGAAGCATAGATTTTATTTCGATCCTGATGATCTGCTAAAAAAAGGGTTCATTCTCCGATAATCCTTAAGTTTGTATTATTATCTACTTTTGAAGCGGAATATAGTGGTCTTGGTGTATTTTTTGCCGGGTTTAAGAATGGTGGAGGGGAAGGATGGATGGTTGGGGGAATCCGGAAAATGCTGCGGTTCCAGGCAGAATCCAAAATGTTTTTTATAGACTTTCTCTTCTTTTCCAGTGATGCTTCCATCAAGAAAGTTACCTGAATAAAACTGAATCCCAGGGTCTGTAGTGTGAATTTCCATAACCCGTCCTTTATCCGGTTCCGAGACTCTGGCCGCAAGTTTTAAGGTTCCTTTTTTGCCGCTGAGAACAAAATTGTGGTCATATCCTCCAGGAACCTGGTCAATGTGTTTGCTAATAGCGGTGGGTGAGGTGAAATCAAAAGGAGTGCCTTTGGCCAGGAGAATCTCACCGGTGGGTATGAGTTCAGAGTCAACCGGAGTGTACTTTTCCCCGTTTATGTAAAGGATATGGTCTAGGATATCCCCGCTACCCTGACCTTCTAAATTGAAATAGCTGTGATGGGTCAGATTAACCGGCGTGGGTTTATCTGTTTGGGCTTCATAGTTGATTTTAAGTTCATTGTTAATATGGAGGGTGTAAGTCACAGTGCAGGACAGATTTCCCGGATATCCTTCTTCACCATCAGGGCTTAAATAGCTGAAGCTTATCCCCACTGAGTCTTCTTTTTCAAATGGTTTGGCATCCCACACTCTTTTATCAAATCCCTTAATACCTCCGTGGAGGTGATTGTCATTGTCATTCTTGGTCAATGAATACTCCTTTCCATTCAGAGTGAATTTTCCATCTTTGATTCGGTTGGCATAGCGTCCTATTGTCGCGCCAAAGTAAGGAGTTTCTTTGAGATATTCTTGTAAATGATCATATCCCAGAGTGATGTCAGCCTTCTCTCCATTCTTATCCGGAACAATAAGTGAAACTAGAATAGCGCCGTAATTTGTGATCTCAGCTTTCATTCCATTCGGATTTGTTAAGATATAGAGATCAATTTTCTGGCCATCCGGCATGGTGCCGAATTCTTTTTTTTCAAGGGTCATGGTCATTTTTCCTTTTTCCAAAGTTTCGGGGACTTTGTTTTCTTGTTTTCCTTTACATGCTGGGAAAATGAATAATAATGACAAAAAAATGAAAAATAATACTGAGAAGTGCTTATTTTGCATCACCTTTTCTCCTTTTGAAATATAAAGAAAGTTTAAAACAAATTCAAATTTTTCGCAACGAATAGGCTGGAAAATGGGGCTTCTTTCCAGAAAATTGAGATAAATTGTAACGGTTACCCTATTTATTTCGTATATATAATAAACAACCTTAATGCTGAATTGAGAGATGTGAATAATCATATCAAAAATTTAATTTCAGCTTTATGAAAGGATTATACTCGTGAAGCCGCTTGTTTTTGTTCTATTTGTTTTATATTTTGTGTGTGTGGGAGCGCTTCGACCTTCCTACCCTCAGGAACCAGATATTAATGAGTTAAAGAAGGATGCTCCGAAAGTCTATATTGACTGCTCCTACTGTGATATTGATTACATTAGAAAAGAAATCACTTTTGTCAATTATGTGAGAGACCGAAAAGAAGCGGATGTTCATGTGTTGATCACTACCCAATCCACAGGAGGCGGAGGAACAGAGCACACTCTTTCTTTTATTGGAAGAGGTGATTTCGCAGATATTAATTCCACTCTGCGGTTTTTCACCCAAAAGACAGAAACTGAAGATGAAATCCGTCAGAAACTGGTTAAGACCCTGAGGATGGGCCTGGTCTCTTTTGCAGCCAACACCCCTATCTGTGACCGGATATCTGTGGATTTTAAGGAAGAAGTCAAGCCCACAGCCGTTGAAGACAAATGGAATTTCTGGGTGTTCAGTTTGAGCGCCAGCAGTTTCTTAAACGGAGAGAGCACCACCAATATGGCCAGTATTAATGGTAATTTTTCAGCCAACCGGGTCACTCCTGAATCAAAACTGCGTTTGGGTCTTTCAGCTAGTTATTCTGAGAGTAATTTTGAAATCGAGGACACCACCATCACCAGCTCCTCAGACAGCAAAAGTTTCAATGGATTGTATGTAAAAAGCATCAGTGACCACTGGTCTGTGGGTGGGTATTTATCCTTAAACTCTTCCTCTTATCGAAATATTGATTTTTCTGTGGCTCCTTCTCCGGCTGTTGAATATAATTTTTTCCCTTATTCAGAGTCTACCCGAAGGCAGCTTCGGTGTCTTTACCGAATCGGATATTCCTTTAATAACTACAAAGAAGAGACTATTTTTGAAAAAAACAGAGAAAATTTATTTTATGAGTCTTTATCTTTTACCCTTGAATTAAAAGAGCCTTGGGGAACCATCAGCACCACTTTAGAAGGCTCTCATTATTTTCATGATTTTTCGAAAAACAGGCTGGCGCTTTCAGGAGATCTTTCTTTGAGATTGATCAAAGGTCTGTCTTTGAATGTGTTTGGTAGTTTCTCCAGAATCCATGATCAGCTTTCTCTTCCCAAAGGCGGAGCTACTTATGAGGAAATTTTATTGCAGAGAAAAGAACTGGCTACAGAATACAGTTATTTTGCTTACATCGGACTGAGCTATACTTTTGGTTCCATATACAGTAATGTGGTAAATCCCAGGTTTGGGAACGGAAGTAGCGGGACATCCATCATCATCCATTAACCTGACCTATTCACAAGTCAAGGTTGTAAGCTTAATGAAATTCAGGTATGGCTGAAGCGACTTTGAAGATTTAGCCTTCTGATGAGTTTTTTCGAGGGTATCCGGCGAAGCCGGGCGCTGAGTATGTCTGACCCACGGACGGGGGGAGTTACGCAGGCGCCGAGAAAAACGAAGAAGAATGGCGTTAAAAATCTGAACGGAGCAAAAGCTATATCTGGATTTCAGATCGGCTTGACTTAATGGTAAAAAATGGCGATTAAAATGAAAGTAAAAACAAACAAAAACATTTCAGGTGTCATTTTTTTCAAAAGCATGTATATCCTTAAAATCAAAACAAAAAAAATACTCATCGCCATTTTTTTATGAATAGGTCAGGTTAATAAATCTTGACATTTTCCCTGATCATAATAGACTTGGTTATCTTGGACTATTCACTGTAAAAACAGTGAATTGTGAATGGTAAATGGTGTGACCCGTCCTGAAATAGGTTGACATCAAAATAATGAATAAGGAGTGGACATTGAGAGACCTCAAAGGAATTGTATTTATCAGCCTTGGTTTGTTGGTTGTCTTTGTTTTAGTTTCTAACCTGGAGGCAGAAACCAAGGGAATATCTCACGGTCAAAGGTATGATCGGCTTGTTATCCGGAATGTGATTTGCGTGGACGGAAATGGCACCCCCGCTGAAGGGCCTGTGGATGTGATTGTGGAAAAAAATATCATACTATCTGTGCAGAGAGCCAGAACAGGCCAAGAAGCTTATAAAGAAGATGAGCATATTATTGATGGGACCGGAATGTACTTGCTTCCTGGCTTGATCAATATCCACGCTCACATTCACGACAGCCGGGCAGGACATCCGCTGCCTTTTGAGTATCTCTACAGTTTATGGCTGGGATGCGGCATCACCACAGTCAGGGATGTGGGAAGTAATACTGAAAAAACCCTCAAGGAACGGCAGAAAAGCAGAGAAGGGCAGATTGATGCGCCCCGGGTTTTTCTCTACATGCGGGCTGGAGGGAGAACTCCTGAAGAAGGAAGAAAGAGCGTTCAGCAGATTAAAAAAGCAGGAGGAGACGGAGTAAAAATTTTTGGATTGGATAGAGATATCATGAAAGCCATATTGGACGAAGCACATAAGTTAGGACTGCGAGTGGCTCATCATGTGGGGGTGGAAGAAACCGATGCCTGGGATGATGCTGAATTTGGAACCACCACTATTGAACACTGGTATGGAGTTCCTGATGCTGCACTCAAAGGCTCACAGAATTTTCCATACTGGTACAACTACAGCAATGAAAGCCACCGGTTCCGTTACGCGGGACGACTGTGGAGAGAAGCCGACCCTGATAAGCTGGATAAAGTCCTTCGAACTTTGGTTGAAACTGATGTAGCCTGGTGTCCCACTTTTGTGATATATGAGTCCAGCCGTGATTTCCAGAGAGCCCGGACACAGCCTTGGTTTGAGGAATACCTTCATCCTGCGGTCAGGGAATATTTTATGCCCAATCCAGCCCATCATGGATCCTATCAGTGGAATTGGAGCACCACAGATGAAGTTTATTGGAAAGAGAATTACCAAATATGGATGGAGGCCGTACGTAAATTTGCTGAATTAGGCGGAGTGGTTGGGGTAGGAGAAGATGCGGGTTATATCTATCAACTGTATGGATTCAGTGTGATCCGTGAATTAGAGCTCCATCAAGAAGCTGGGTTCCATCCTATCGATGTCATTATGCACGCCACCGGCAACAATGCCAAAATTCTCGGAATGGAGGACAAACTGGGAAGGATTCGGACCGGGTATATGGCAGATCTTATCCTGGTGGACGGGAATCCTCTCGAAAACTTAAAGTTCTTATATCCAACTGGAGTGCTGGACATAAAAGACGGAGAGCTGATGACCAGGGGAGGAGTGAAGTGGACCATCAAGGATGGTATTGTGTACAGCGCTCCAAAAATGATGGAGAATGTGAAACGGATTGTTCAGGAAGCTGAAACATCAATGAAAAAAGAAAATACATCCTGAAGAAAAAAAGTTAAAGATAACTGCAGATCTACTTCTCGAATCCGAATAAATTGTCCACAGGAACCGATATCATCTTGGCAATACCTGTTTTTTGATGGTAGCCGGTGATGTCTTTAAGAACTTCATCTATTTTTGAAATCATATCTTTTTGAGTGGCTATCAGGATGGTTTTATTTGTGGGGCTGCTGCCAGCAAAAAAGTCCCGTAATCCGGCAAAGATGGGTATGTCATGACTGACAATATGACCCATTCCCACAGAGTCCAAAACCGTGGCTCCGGGCACACCGATTTCCAGGAAGGCAGAAAGAAGGTCATCCAGATATTCGATTTTATTAAGAAAAATAATGATTAATTTCATATTTAAGGTTCCTTCACTCAACTGAAATGTTTGTTTTCATACTCTGTAAAAACATCTATCACATTTTGGCTGTTTTTGCATTTGGTTAATTTTTTTCTGAGTTTTTTGTCGTGTAAAATGCGGGACAGCCGGGCTAAAAGACCGATTTGGGTGTTGACTTTTTTTTCAGGGCATAAAAGGAGAAACACCAGATTGACGGGTTTTTTATCTAAAGCCTCAAAGTCCACACTTTTTTCTGGAATCCCAAAAGCAAAATAGACTTTTTGGATACTTTTCATTCGGGCATGAGGAATGGCCACATAGTTCCCGATAGCCGTGGTTTCGATCTTTTCCCTGTCCATAAGGGTTTGAATGGATTCTTTTTTATCAACTTCAGGATATTTTTGAGCTATTAGGTCGAGCAGTTCCTCAATGACTTCATATTTTTTATGCTTTTGGAGGGGGATTTTCAGGCAGTCTTTATCTAAATATTGAGAAATGCGCATCACGAACTCCTTTGGGCCTGCGTTTCGCCCGCTTTTTTCAAGCCGTATTTAAAGGCAATAGGTCCTATGATCTGATTCATTATAATGGCTGCCACTAATATAGTCTGGATAGAGGGACCGATCTCTGGAAACCGGCGGGCGACTTCAGAGAGCAGCCCTAAACTGACTCCAGCCTGGGTTATAAAACCCAACCATACATTCTTATATATTTTTGGCTGGTTTTTTGCAAGTCTGCCGCTTACAAATGAACCCACGTAGATGGAGATAAGGCGAACCACAAAAACAACCAATCCCAGAAGCCATCCTGTGCGGAGTACCTTTAAATTCATAGCGGCTCCAGTCATGGCAAAAAAGGCAATATAAATGGGAAGGGAAACCCGGTCCATTCTTTGGAGAAAAATTTCTCCCTGTTTTGAGAAATTCTGCACAGTGAATCCGGCAGCCATACAAATGAGGAGAGGTTCCAGCTCCAGTCTTATGTCATGCACCTGTTGCAAATAATCCCCTAGAAGATGGGAAAATTCAATCACAATGAATCCCATGGCGATAATAACAACAGGAAATTCCATATGAATTTTTTCTATGAGAAAGACAATGAGTTTTCCTAATAAAAAGCCCAGAAGAAAAGCAGCCGAGATTTCAAACAGAAGAGAAAATACCAAGGAAAAATTCAACCCGCCCTGTCCTTTAATAAAGATTTGAACCAAAGAGATCACCACAGCAAACAATATGATGATAAACACATCCATGGCTACAGATACGCTGAGAACAATATCTGTGTAAGGTCCCTTGGATTTGGTCTCACTGATGATGGCAATGGCTGAAGAGGGAGAGCGCGCCACTGCAATAGTTCCGAATATGGCTGAAACCGCCAGTCTTAAGGTCGGGCTGAAATCACTCATAAAAGGCATGGCATTGGACAGCAAAAACACAATCGAAGTGGTTCCTATAAACACCACTATGGTGACTCCGGATATGTAATATACAATGGATTTGAGGACTTTTCGTATGTTGACGAGCCGCAGTTCTCCTCCTGCGCAGAAAGCAATAAATGCCAAGGCCAGTTTGTTGATGAAAGCAAGACTATTGACTTCTTGGAGCGTGTATAATTTCAAAAAGAAAGGTCCCATGAACAATCCGGCCAAAATATAACCCACAATCCGGGGAAGACCGATTTTTTCCAGAAGAAAGCCAAAGCAGTAAGCGGCTAAAAGAATGAGTCCCAGGACTAAGGCAGGACAGTTTTTTTGGGTTTCACCCAAACCCAAGTGAATGAGAAGCAACATTGAAGCAATGACCAGAATAAGGGTGAGTATTTTGTTTATCATGTTTTTTGTTGGGTTATTTTTGGCTGCCCTTTAAAATCAAGGGGTTTGGGATTTTCCAAGTGAAAAAGGATAAGAGTTGGACTTATCGCTTCATTGAGAATCATCGATATGATGACCACTGTTACTAAATAGTCTGATAAAGAAGGATAAAAAATAGAGAAGCTGATGATGATAGCCACAGCAAATCCTCCTTCGGATAAAAGTCCCAGCCCAGTGGTCCACGGAACATGAAATTCAGATTTAAAGGATCGAGTGGCTGCCCATACTCCCCCTAACTTGCCCAATAATCTGGATAGAAAATAAAATCCTGTGATGAAGAGAATAAAATCAAACTTGAGAGACCAGCCAGCTCCAATGATCACCAGCATGATGATATAAATGGATTTTTCAGAATGGACCATGATTTCAAGGGCTCTCAACCGGTGCCGGCAGAAATTAGCAGTGATTAATCCGCATATAAAGCCAATGAGAAGAGGGGAATGATTGATTTTCATGGCCAGTCCACCTCCAAATAAAACAGTACCCACAATGAAAACCACAAATTCCTGTTGAGAAAACTTGGTTTTACTCAAGATGATGAATATAGAGGAGGCCACCATCCCAATGATAAGAGCTAATAAAATCCATTCCAAAGAGTTCATTAAGTCGAATTTTGTGCTGACAGAGAAGGGGAAAATGAAAAAAGTCAGAGATAATAAAGTCAAAGCAAAAATACCGTCAATGCCTGAGATGTAATTCAGAAGCGAGAAAAGCTTTCGGTTATTGAATCTGTAATTGTTGCAGACAATGGCCAGGGCGGATTGAGCGGAACACACAGATGCGCTGCCCAGGGCAAGAGAGATGATCAGTATGGTGTTACTGGGAAGAGAAGAAAAAGTTTTGAATGAAAAAAAGATGACCGGAATGACAATAATAAAAGTAACCAGAGCTTGGATAGCTGAAATAGAAAAAAAGAAGCGGGGAAGATTTTTGAGGCTTTTGAAGTCAAACTGAAGTCCGAATAAAAAACCTATCCAGGAAAGCCCAAAAAACAAAAAAGGTTCTAAGCTGGTTAATATCTTGGGGTCAATCAGATTGAGCCCCATTTTTCCTAAAAGGACTCCCATAAATATGTATTCGGTGCCGGTGAAGATGATGTTTCTAAAGCCAAGCGGGAGCTTCCGATTGAGAAAAGTAAGACGGGAGCCAATAAGGGCAATAAAGGTGATGATGACAATCGTAATGAGTAATTTCATCTATCCTAAATCATTCATAAAAAAAACCGATACCTTTTTTTAAACGCTTATTAGGTTTATCATATTTAATAAAGAAATAAAATTTATATTTTTTAATTGTGTTTTTTTATGTCTTTATCCTATTATCGGTATTTTTTCCCTTTCAGGCAAGCCTATCTCACTGCATCTGCTTCGTTACAG
>DASRVI010000289.1:0-6473 GCA_035655135.1 Acidobacteriota bacterium
TCTCTGCCTTATGATCTCATTTTACTGCAGGCGCTCACCCGTTTTGCTTTCTCCCTATCCTGAACAGATAGAGACCATCCAGGGATTTGCCTCATTAAAAATAAAAGGAACAGACAGCTTTTCAAGATCAAAATTTTCCTTTTTATTCAGTCTCCCTGATAAAGCAAGGATAGAGGTCTTCGATTTTCTAGGCAGAACCATCTATCAGATCATCATAAAAGATAAAAAAGCTTTTCTTGTGGTTCCGTCCAAAAAGATTTATTGGTTGAGTACTGAAGAAGAAATCATCGAAAAATTTATCGGGTGCAAACTATCCCTTGCTGAAACAGCTAGTTTTCTCAGTGGACAGTGGAAATATTTGAAGGAAAAAGCAGAGGACAAGAATAAGGATTCCTGGGACATAAAAAAGAATAGAGAGGGAAAAGTGATAAGGGGAGAAAAGTCAGGAATGACCTTTCAGGTCAATGAGTATATTGAGGGCACAGATTTGATTGAAAATGTTTCTTTTGAGAACCGTTTTCAAGAAGGCCAACTAAAGATCCTCAGCATTGATTTCAACAATCCAGTTAAAGAGAATTTATTTTCTTTCTCTTTTATAGAAAGTTTTCAGAGAAAATCTTGGGATGAAATAAAAGAAGTTATGAGTCATGAGAGTTAAGGCCTTTTCTAAGATAAACCTTGGTTTAGAGGTTTTAAAAAAGAGAGATGACGGATACCATGACATCAGAACTCTTTTCCAGAGTATTTCTCTTCATGATTCCATAGAAGTGGATCTCTATTCATCCGACAAAATAGTAATAAACGGATCTGACAGGTCAATTTCTTGGGGAAAAGAAAACCTAGTGTATAAAGCTGCCTATATCATGAAAGAGCAGGCCATGACTGATAAAGGCATCCACATCCATGTTCAAAAGAATATCCCAGCAGGAGCTGGATTGGGAGGAGGAAGCAGTGATGCAGCCGTAACTCTATTGGCTCTTAATAAAATATTAGGATTGAATTTGAGAAAAGATGAATTAAAGGAATTTGGGAAGGGACTGGGGGCAGATGTTCCCTATTTTTTTGAAGGAGGGTTGTGTATTGGGACCAAAAGAGGGGATGAAATCTCTCTCATTGATGACCTGCCTAAACTTTTCTGCTTGCTGGTCTTAGAGGGCACTTCTGTTTCAACCCGATCGGTTTATAAAAGCTTTGGGGAGAGCTTGACTTCAAGGGACAAAGAAAGTAAAATTATCGAGTTTCTGAGTACTCGAGAATTAGGCGGTTTAGAAAACGATTTAGAAGAAACTGTTTTTCAATTACACCCACAGATAGAAGACGTTAAACACCTTGTTATGAAGACGGAGCCAGTGTTGTCATTAGTAAGCGGTACCGGATCGGTTGTGTTTGGAATTTTCAGAAGCGAAGAAAAAGCAAGAACCGCTGTTAAGAGGATAGAAAAAGTTTATCCTACAGTACTTGCAGAAACATTGAATAGAGAACAGTATTGGAGTGGTCTAACGTATGGGGTGTAGCCAAGCGGTAAGGCAGCGGCCTTTGGAGCCGCCATTCGGAGGTTCGAATCCTCCCACCCCAGCCATGTATGAAAGATTATTTTTCATAGAAAGAAGTGAAAAATTATCAGAAAGGAATAAAACATGAAGATTTTTACAGGTTCATCTAATCCTGGTTTGGCAGAAGAAATTGCATCCTATCTTGACATGGACCTTGGAAAATCAGTTCTTGAGCAGTTTAGTGATGGAGAGATCCATTTTTATATTGATGAGAATGTTCGCGGAGAGGATGTTTTTGTCATCCAGACAGGTTCCCGTGAAACAAGTTTTCATTTAATGCAGCTTTTTGTGATGATTGATGCTTTAAAGAGAGCTTCTGCTGAAAGAATCACAGCCGTTATTCCTTATTACTGTTATGCCCGGCAGGACTGGAAGGACCGTCCTCGTGTTGCTATTTCTGCAAGACTTGTGGCGGATTTACTTGAAGCTGCCGGAGCTAATCGGGTTCTGACTATGGACCTTCACTCTCCTCAAATCCAAGGTTTCTTTTCCATTCCTGTTGACAACCTTGTAGCCAGAGTTGTTTTGGAGAAATATTTCAAGAGTATTGAAATGAAAGATTTGACCATTATATCCCCGGATGCTGGAGGAGTGGGACGGGCTAGGTGGTTTGCCAAGCGAATGGAGGCGTCCTTAGGTATCATTGACAAGCGGAGGCCGGCTCCGAATATCGCTAAAGTTCTTCACGTGATCGGTGATGTGGAGGGGCGAGATGTCATTATCCTGGATGACATGGTCGATACAGGAGGAACCTTAGTTCAAAGTGTGGAAGCTCTGATCAAAGAGGGAGCCAGAAAGGTTTTCGCGGCATGCACCCACCCAGTACTATCAGGAAATGCGACAGAGAAGATAAATCAGTCTGAATTAAAGAAATTAGTGGTTACCAATACCATTCCCCTTGAAGGAGAAAAGAAAAAGACGAATAAGATTACAGTTTTGTCTGTAGCGGAGCTTTTTGGTGAAGCGATCCGCCGAATTCATAAAGGGGCTTCTGTTAGTTCTTTATTTCAATAAGGAGAAACAACCATGACTATGACAGTTAAAGCTGAGGCAAGAGAATCTGTTGGAAAGAATGCTGCACGCCGGATAAGGAGTGAAGGCAGGGTCCCAGCGATTCTCTACGGGCCCAAGACAAAAAACATCCCCCTGGTGTTATCTAAACAGGACATCTTTTCTATATTGAAATCCGAAAGAGGAGAAAACACCATTTTTAAAGTTGCTTTTGATTCTAAAAAAAAGAATGTCATGATAAAAGACTATCAACTGGATGTCATCTCAGATGAACTCCTCCATGTTGATTTGATTGAGATCGCTATGAGGGAGGTTATTGAAGTGACGGTTCAGATTGTTTTAACCGGAGAAGCAGTCGGAGTTAAGTCTGAAGGAGGGTTTGTCGATTTCCAGAACAGGGAAGTCGAAATCAAGTGTTTGCCCAAAGATATCCCTGATCAAATTAAGGTGGATATCAGTGACCTTCACTTGAATCAGTCAATCAAAATAGAAGATCTTGAGCCCCCTGAAAATGTAGAGTTCATCACTGATCCAAAGACCGTGATCGCCCATGTCATGCTTCCAGAGGAAGAAGAAATCGAAGAAGAAGAGATTGAAGAAGAACTCATTGCAGAGGGAGAAGAACCTGAAGTGATTGGAGAAGAGAAAGAAGAGGCTGAAGAAGAGGAAGAAAAAAAGGAAGAGGCAAAAGAAAAGGAAGAAAAGAAGGAGTGATATTTGTGGGCATTGGTTGGACTTGGGAATCCGGGTAAAGATTATACGGAGACTAGGCATAACGCTGGGTTTATGCTTGTAAACAGATTAGCAAGGAGATGGGAGACTCATCTCAAAGTGATGGATAAAAAGTTTCGGGGTGGAAAAACTGAAAGAGAGGGACAGGAGATCCTTTTAGCCAAGCCTAGAATATTTATGAACCTGAGTGGAAAGGCAGTCATGCGGATTCAAGAAAAACATCAAGTTCCTTTAGAGCAGCTGGTGGTTGCTCATGATGACTTTGATATTTCATTGGGAGAGATAAGAATAAAAAAAGGAGGAAGCGGCGGATCTCACAAAGGGGTCAGATCTATTATAGAGAGCTTAGGAACTCAGAATTTCCCGAGGATTAGATTAGGCATCGGACCTGTACCCCAAGGAATGGATCCGTCTGATTTTGTGCTTTCACGTTTAAAAAAGAGCGAGAAGCCTCTGATGCAAGAAAGCATCAATAACGCAGCAGATGCTTTTGAGACAATTTTATCCAGCTCTTTTGTGAAGGCCATGAATATGTATAATAGAAAAAGGAGTAAAGTTTAATAGATAAATAAACAACCCCTTGTTCCTTTTCCAGAGAAAAGGAGCTAAATATCCATAAGGAGGAAAATATGAGATATTACGAAACAGCTTTTTTGATTACCCCTGATCTTTCTGAAGAAGACACAGAAAAGCTTATCAGCCAGATGGGAGAAATCGTCAAAAAGAATAAAGGCCGGATGATCGATGTTGATAAGTGGGGGAAGCGGAAACTAGCCTACCCCATAAAAAAACATGATTCTGCTTTTTATGTTTTTTTCTACTATGGAGGAATCCCAGAGACTTATGCTGAACTGGAGCGTCAATTTAAACAGAAAGAAACTATCATCAGGTATTTAACCTTGAGAAAAGAAGAGGAATTTTCTTTAGGGGAAGAGACTAAAAAGAAAACAAAAAAAGAGAAACCTGAAAAAGCAGAGAAACAAGAGGCAGAGAAGCCGCCGGAAAAGAAAGAAAGCAAAAGCGTCAGTAAAGAAAAAACAGAAAAGGACAAAGCGCCTGAGGAACCCGAGAAAGGAGACAAGTCATGATGTATGATAAGAAAAAAAAGACAAGAAGCTCCAAGAGATATTTTTCCCGAAGAAGAAAATACTGCTGGTTTTGTAAAAACAATATGAAGGAGATCGATTACAAAAAGATTGATATTTTAAAAAGATATATTCCGGAACGGGGAAAAATAGCCCCTCGAAGGGTTACCGGCACCTGTGCTTACCATCAGCGAAAACTAACCAAAGCGATTAAAAGAGCGAGGCATTTGGCACTTCTTCCTTATATTGTAGACTAAACAAAGGATTGGAGGGAAAATGAAGTTACTATTAAGAGAAAACATAGAGAATCTTGGTAAAAAAGGTGATATTGTGGATGTGGCTCCTGGGTATGGGAGAAATTATTTGATTCCCAAAAAAATGGCTGTAAGGGTGACCCCATCTAATATGAAAATGATAGGAATAGAACAGAAAGCCCTGAAAAAAGGACTTGAAAAAGAAATGGAGTCTTATAATGAAATAACAGAAAGGCTGAATAACACCAACCTCGTTTTTCAAAGAAAGACCAGTGAAAAAGAAACCATATATGGATCTGTCAGTGCCAATGATATCAAAGAGTCTTTAGATAAATTGGGATTTAATATAGAGAAAAAGAGGATTTTGTTGGAGGAACCCATTAAAAAAATCGGGACTTTCAATGTACCCATAAAAGTATTTCATGAGCAGCAAGCTGAGGTTAAGGTGGAGGTGAATAAGGAAGAAGAGGGGGAAGAGGGAAAGAAAGAAGAAAAAGAAGAGAAGAAAGAGGAGCCTTCATCCAAAAAGAAGAGCAAGGCTGAACAAGAAGAAAAGCCCAAAGAAGAAAAGAAGAAAAAACAAAAAAAGGAAAAGAAAGGTAAATCCAAAAAGGAAACTGAGAAGGAAGACAAGAAAAAAGAATAAACAGGAATTATGAGCCTAGACTTTACTTTTTTAAAGAAAACGCCGCCGCACAGCCCAGAGACGGAAAAGACTGTATTGGGCGGAATTCTTGTCAACAATAAAAACTTAAATGTGGTTCTTTCCATTTTATCAGTAGAAGACTATTACAAAGAAGGTAACCGCAAGATCCTTGAAGCGATGATCTCCTTGATAGATAAAGGGCGACCTATTGATTTACTGACTCTTGCCGAAGAACTTGAGAAATCAGGGAAGCTTGAACAAGTGGGGGGAGTATCTTATCTCTCTTCTTTGATGGATGGAGTCCCCAAGAGTTTGAATATTGAATACCACGCACAGATCCTAAAAGAAAAGGCGCTGCTTCGGCGGCTCATCACATCCTCTTCGGAAATTATTTCAGCCAGTTATGAGCAGAAAGAAGATGCAGACATGCTTTTGGAAAGAGCTCAATCCGCCATTATTGATGTTGCGGAGCAGAGGATAAAACCCGGATTTTTGCCTTTAAAGTCATTGACAAGAGAAGCCTTAAATACCATTGATGCTTTAAGAAACCGTCAGGAAGCAGTGACAGGAATCCCTAGTGGATTTAGAGATCTAGACAGTGTAACGGCTGGATTCCATAATTCTGAGTTTATTGTGATTGCAGCCCGCCCTTCTATGGGAAAAACAGCGCTTTGTTTGAATATATCCCAGCATGTGGGTATGAATACAGAATATTCAGCAGGATTCTATTCTCTTGAGATGTCAAAGGAACAGCTGGCTATGCGCATGCTGTGTTCTGAAGCAAAAGTGGATCTTCACAAAGTAAGAACAGGATTTCTTAATGAAAAGGAATTTAAAGAACTGCAGAGGAGCGCAGATAGAATATCCAATACTGAAATATATGTGGATGAGACTCCGGCACTCTCAGTCATTGAAATGAAAGCCAAAGCCAGAAGGTTGAGGATGGAGCAAAATCTGGATATTCTTTTCATTGATTACATGCAGCTCATGCGAGCTGGAGGGCGTTTTGAGAACAGGAATCAGGAAATTTCATATATTTCTCGTTCTTTAAAAGAGCTGGCCAAAGAGCTCCAAATTCCAGTTGTGGGCATTTCTCAGTTAAGCAGGGCACCTGAGAAAGGGCGCGCAAAACCCATACCTCAATTGTCAGACTTGCGGGAATCAGGAGCTATTGAGCAGGATGCGGATGTGG
>DASRVI010000290.1:0-3368 GCA_035655135.1 Acidobacteriota bacterium
AAACACATTCATGGCTATATAAGGAGGATTGGCTTTGTTTCTGTTTATACTTTCCAAAGTCTGCTGTTTGATTCGGTCAAACTCTTTTTCATCCCATCGGGGCTCGAGCAGAATCTCCTTGACCAGCTCTAAAACTTCTGGGAATTTAGAAGCCAAGGAATTAGCCCGAACAGTTATATCCTCTCTTCCAGCAAAGATGGAGATATTAGCTCCCAGATTGTCAATCGCTTCTTCCAGTTCAACCGGAGTTTTACTTTCGGTTCCTTCCATCATCAGACGGCCCACCAGATAAGAGGTTCCGGGTTTATCCATGGGATCCAGAAAATGACCTCCCTGGAGAGTCAGGGAAAAAGGAAGATTCGATCTGGTCTATTTTAATTTCTTCGGGCTCGGTTTGAACAGGTTCTACTTCAGGAGCTTCTTGGATCACAGGAAAGGGCATAGGAATCCGGATGATAATGTTCTACAGTTGATTTTTATGAATTTTCAATTAACTTTGCCATTTTTCGGATATAAGAAGGATCCGTACCGCAGCACCCTCCGATGATATTAACTCCGTACTCCAGCATTTTTTTGACATACTTAACATACTGATTGGCTGGTTGGGAGTACTTGATTTTTCCATCTGAATTGACTTGTGGCTGCCCGGCATTAGCCTGGGCGATCACAGGAAGAGAAGTTTTTTGCTTAATTTCTTTGACCAATAGAGCCATGTCTTTACTGTCCAGAGTGCAGTTGGCACCCACAGCTGAGATTTCCCTTTTTTCAAGCTCTTTAAGGCACTGTGAGACACTATTTCCCATTTCTGTATAAAAACCCTTAGGTGTCTTTTTAAACGTCATGGTGACGAAAATAGGAAGGCTGCACGCTTTTTTCGATCCCTCATAAGCACAGAGTGCTTCTTTGATGTCATATTGAGTCTCTATGAGAAGAAAATCCACTCCACCTTTGGAGAGCCCTTGAGCTTGGATACCATAAGCCTCTGTGAAATCATCTTCTGTGAATTCCCCATAGGGCTTAAGAAATTTTCCAGTTGGGCCCAGGCTTCCTCCCACAAATTTGTGTTGAGGTTTGACTTTACAGGCGATTTCTGCCGCCCGTTTGTTTAAGTCATAGCATTGGTCTTCCAGGTTACAAGAAGCCAGTTTGATTTTACTCCCTCCAAAGCTGTTGGTCAGCACCGCATCAGACCCGGCATTAAAATACCGCCGATGAATGTTTTTCACGATTTCGGGTTTTTCCACATTCCATAATTCAGGAGGGCCGCTGCTTTTGAATCCTTTTTTTATGAGCTCAGTGCCCATACCTCCGTCCAGAAGAACAGTTCTTTGTTTGGCCAGCTGCAAAATTGACTGATTCATTATGCTCTTGTGTGGAGTTAGATTGATAAGATGATAATCTTGGAATCCCTAAATGTCAACAAGTCCTATTGCCGAAGCCAACACCATTTGTGATTTAGCCAGAAGATTCACTTACAGAGGCATTCCTAGCATAGCAGATGCTGAAAATTTAGCTTGTTCGATTATTTGGGTAAATGGGTAATGTGTCACTGTTTTTTCCCATAAACTGGATTAGGGAAAAAGAATATTGTAAAATCATGACCCGTATATTTAAGCTATGAAAAAGGATAAAAACAGCAAGAAACCCAAGGTTCTGCTTCATATCTGCTGCGGGCCTGATTCAACCGCGGTTTATGAACGATTAGATCCCCAGTATGAAGTCATAGGCTACTTTCACAACCCCAATATTTATCCTGAAAAAGAATATGAGAAAAGAGCTCATAATGCCCTGAAAGCAGGAAAAGAATTAGGCTTTGAAGTTTTGGTTCCTGAATACAATCCTAAAGAATGGCTTAAAGCGGTTAAGGGGCTGGAAAAGGAACCCGAAGGGGGGAAGCGGTGTGAAAAGTGCTTCCGCTTTAATCTGGAAGCCACAGCTAAAAAAGCCTTGGAGCTGGGGATTTCTTTTTTTACCACCACTTTGACCATTTCTCCTCATAAGTCATCAGATACGATTTTTAAGATCGGAAGAGGACTGGCTGAAGAATACGGGATTGTGTTTCTGGATATCAATTTTAATAAAAAAGATGGATTTAAGCGCAGTGTGGAATTATCCAAACAGATGGGGCTTTACCGTCAAAAATACTGCGGCTGCTCATTTTCTAAGGAGAAAGGTTGAGCATGTCTCAAGACAATCTCAAATTCCGAGCTCAATCCAAAGTGTTATGGACTGTTTTATTGATAAACTTTGGATTTTTTATCATAGAGATGACTACAGGACTGATTTCAAAATCAAAATGAGACATAACCACAGACATGGAGATAATAAAAGCTACAGCAAGGCATTTGCTATTGGCATTGGCTTGAACATCATTTTTGTGGCTGTTGAAGTTTTTTTTGGGCTTAAAGCCAATTCCTCGGCCTTATTGGCTGATGCCGGTCACAATGCCAGTGATGTGTTAAGTTTAATATTTGCCTGGACTGCGATATGGTTGGCTGCTCTCAAACCAAAAGGAAAATATACCTATGGACTACGGCGGACCACCATTCTTGTCTCTATCCTGAATGCTCTTTTGTTATTCGGCGCCGTGATCGCTATTGGCTGGGACGCCATAGGTCAACTCAAAAGTCCCAAACCAGTGGCAAGCTCACTGGTCATGATGGTTGCCGGGATTGGAGTGATTATCAATTCTCTCACTTCATTACTTTTTATAAAAGGGCAAAAACAGGACCTGAACATAAGAGGAGCCTTTCTTCACATGGCGGCTGATGCAGGAGTTTCATTAGGAGTTGTGATTGGCGGATTATTGATGAGCCTTACCGAGCTTCAGTGGATAGATCCGGTTATGAGCCTGGCCATTGTTTGCATCATTCTTTGGGGGACCTGGAACTTGTTTAAAGATTCTCTGGATTTGGCTCTGGATGCTGTTCCCAAACATATTGATATCAAAGAGGTACGACGCTTTCTATTATCTAAAGAATGTGTAGAAGCTGTCCATGATTTGCATGTCTGGGCTTTGAGCACAACTCAAGTGGCATTGACAGCGCACCTGATAATGCCGCACGGATATGATGATGAATTCATAACCAATCTTCAAACAGAACTCGAGAAAAAATTTAAGATTAATCACACCACGTTTCAAGTAGAAAACAAAGCTATGGAAAAGGGCTGTCGTCAAACCGACTGTGAATAAATTTTAGACTGGTATGCCGTAAGGTCCATCTAAAAGCACTGCGATCTCCGGTTTTTTGATGCCCTGGCTTTGGAGTCTATTGAGCGCCCAGGAAACTGATTGTTTGGTGACCTCTTTCAAGGAAGTCGCTTCAGGAAAGAGGCTTCGGGCATCTGTTCCCGGAAGCCAGGAAAAA
>DASRVI010000291.1:0-12073 GCA_035655135.1 Acidobacteriota bacterium
GGGGCTGTGATTATAAGAAAAAACAAGATACTTGCTGCGGGCAGCCTGCTTCCCCTCCCTGCAACCCATAAACTCGGCAAACAGTTCAAAACAAGAACCCGTCACCTCGCAGCCCTTGGTCTAGCCCAAGAGACTGATACCTTAGTAGTTGTGGTCTCAGAGGAAACCGGAACTATCTCTCTGGCCACTGAAGGGTATTTGGAAAGAGGTCTTGATAAAACCCAGCTAAAAGAAAAAATTCAAAGTTATTTCACATAAAAAAATGAAACCAAATATAAAAAAAATATTCACAAAAAATCTTGGGCTTAAGATATTTTCTTTTTTCTTAGCTTTGATATTATGGTTCTCGCTTATTCCTGAAGAAAAAAAGTTTTCCGAAAAGACTCTGAGTGTTCCTCTTGAGCTTCACAACATCCCTTCTGACATCGAACTTGTCGAAATGCCGATGCAGACAGTGCAAGTCTCCATACGCGCCCCAGAGAGACTTATCAATCAAATCACATCCGCCAATGTTCATGCTGTGCTAGATTTAAAGAAAGCTTCCACTGCCCAAGAGGACTACACTCTAAGCCGCAGCATGGTGAGCATCCCTGATGGCGCCGAAGTTAAAGAGATCTCTCCCAGTCTGGTTAATCTCAAGTTCGAGAAAAGCAAACAATTGATGCTTTCCATAAGACCCAACATCATAGGGGAACTTCCCCCAGGATTTACTCTTTTAAAAACCGAAGTAGAACCTCCTGAAGTCTTGGTCAAAGGACCTGAAAGTAAGCTCAATGAAAAGGATGTAGTTCGAACCAGCCCTATTGATATATCTTATTTTAAACACACCACTGCCATTGAGGCTGACCTAATAACCCCGGCTCCTGAACTGACCATTGTGGGATCAAGAACAACAGCCCTTGTGAAGCTGCTCATTCAAGAAGAAAAATCAGAAGAACAAGCAAACAAAAAATCCAATGGATAGACTGTTTGGAACAGATGGAATTAGAGCAGTCGCAGGAAAATATCCTCTCGATTACTCCACAATCTATAAAATAGGAAAAAATCTAACAGATCTGCTTAGAAAAAAAAATCAGTCCCCCCGTAT
Source organism: Acidobacteriota bacterium (assembly GCA_035655135.1). Taxonomy (GTDB): domain Bacteria; phylum Acidobacteriota; class Aminicenantia; order Aminicenantales; family Aminicenantaceae; genus WJMT01. The sequence goes on from DASRVI010000291.1 coordinate 1,088, forward strand.
CTTACTGGGACAGGATACCCGTTCTTCAGGAAAATGGATCCAACAGGCTTTATTCCAAGGAATCAGAGATTCCAAAGGCGAGGCTGTTTCAGCTGGAGTGATCCCCACTTCTGCTGTGGCTGTTTTAAGCAAAATAAAATCATTTTCCTCGGGGATCATGATATCTGCTTCTCATAATCCTTATGAATACAATGGCATAAAAATATTTTCCTCAAAAGGAACAAAAATAAAAGATGATTTTGAACAAGAGCTGGAAAAACATATAATTAAATCAAAAGACAAAATAATTCCTTCCTCTTCAGAACCCTTAACTGATAATGATCTGAAAAATGAATATATCCAATTTATAAAAAGCAAGTTTGCATCAGGAAACTTTCTGAAAGATATCAAGGTGGTGATTGATTGTGCCAATGGGGCAAGTTCAGATATCGCTCCAAATATATTCTCAGAATTGGGTTTTAACACTGTGCCCATCAACACTGAACCCAATGGAAACAACATAAATTCAAATTGTGGTTCCTTATTCCCAAACAAACTAGCCCATAAAGTCCTGGAAACAAAAGCTGATATGGGGATTGCTTATGACGGAGATTCAGATCGGGCTATATTCATCGATGAGAAAGGCAAGGTTTTAAATGGAGACCACACCCTTTTTATTCTATCCAGGTATATGAAGGAAAAAGGGCTGCTTAATTCAAGTAAAATAGTGGGAACTGTCATGAGTAATCTTGGCTTGGAAAAAGCCCTTAAGGCCATGGGACTCCAACTTATCCGAAGTGATGTGGGCGACAAATATGTTTATGATGAGATGATCAAACAAGAAAGCAATCTAGGGGGCGAACAATCAGGACACACCATTCTTCTCGATGAATGTCCTACCGGAGACGGCATACTCACCAGTTTAAAAATTATTCAAATCATGATTCTTAAAAACTGCCCCTTATCTGATTTATATAAAGGATTCCATGAATATCCCCAGGTTCAAAAAAATATTAAGGTCTCAAGAAAGGAAGACTTTAGTCATTACCCCGGAATCATGAGCGCACTAAAAAAAGCTGAACAGGAACTTAGTGGAAAGGGTCGGATTAAAGTCCGTTACTCCGGAACAGAACCCTTAGCAAGAGTGATGATCGAAGGAAAAAATAAGCAAGAAATCGAAAATCTGGCCCAAATGATTTCAAAATCAATTTCTAAAGAATTAAAATGATATAATGATTTACAATCTAAAAAAACCATTTAAAGGAGGACCGTTATGAGACTAGCGGTTAATATAGACCATTTCGCAACCTTAAGAGAAGCAAGAAAAAGCAAAGTGCCAGAACCTGTATTGGCCGCACTTCTTGCAGAACAGGCAGGAGCTTCAGGCATTGTCTGCCATATCCGAAGTGACAGAAGGCATATCAAGGAAAGAGACCTTCATCTTTTAAGGGAAACCATAAAAACAAAACTAAATATAGAAATGGCAGCCACCGAAGAGATGAAAAATATCGCTTTGGAAGTCAAGCCTGATATCGTTTCCCTTGTCCCAGAAGAAGAACATGAGCTGACCACTCAGGGCGGACTTGATGTCATCAAAAATAAAGATAAATTGGCCGCTCATATTCAAAGCCTTCTGCAAGGTAAAATTCGTGTCAGTATTTTTGTGGATCCTTCTGAAGAACAGATTAAAACTTGTCATCAATTAAAAGTAGATTTGATCGAAATTAACACAGGCAAGTACGCTGAACTTGAATCCGGACCAGAAAGAGATAAAGCTGAACAGGAAATAATAAAGGTTGCCCAAACAGCCCATAAATTGGGACTTGAAGTTCATGCAGGCCATGGTCTTGATTACTGGAATATCCATCCCCTAGCCTCAATTCAAGAAATCAAAGAATTCAGCATAGGATTTGCCATAATCGCCAGAAGTTCGATAGTGGGTATAGAAAAAGCGGTCAAAGATATGCTCAAGCTTGTGGTATCAAAAACTTAAATAAAAAGAGGAGTGATCCCATGGATGTGAAAATAAACCTGGATCGTCTGAAAAAGAATTTGATGGAGCTTTCTGAAATAGGCAAAGATCCTGGAGGAGGAATAAGCCGCCCCTCATTCAGCCAAGCTGACCTGGAAGCGAGGCAGTGGCTTAAAGATAAAATATCCTGTGCGGGCTTGTGCGTAAGCCAGGATGGAGCCGGCAATATATTTGGAACCTTAGATGGACAAGGCAAAACTGTTATGGCGGGCTCGCATATCGACACTGTGATCAACGGAGGGATGTTTGACGGCTCGGTGGGGGTTTTGTCTGCTCTCGAATGCCTTCAGAGAATCAAGGAAGAAAAAATCAACCACACCAAACCTTTGTCTGTGGCTTCCTTTACAGATGAAGAAGGAAACCTGGTGGGAGATTTTTTAGGGTCAAGGGCTTTTACCGGAACCATAAAAAGAGAAACACTGGAAAAAGGCCAAACCCAGTTCGGCACCACTTTAAACAGCATTTTGAAAAACACAGAATTCACCATAGATTCCATCATGAATGCCAGCAAACAGCGGCCCCAAATCCAAGACTTTATTGAAATCCATATAGAACAGGGGCCTGTACTTGAAACTGAAGATAAATCCATAGGCATTGTGGAGAGTATTGCCGGAAAAAACTACTGGACATGTTTTTTCCAAGGGCAAGCCAGTCATGCTGGGACGACTCCCTTTGAACTCCGTCATGATGCGTTTTTAGGTTTGGCTGATTTTGCACTTAAAGGAACTCATTATTTGGCTAAAGAACACTATGGAAGCATGTTAACCATCGGAAGAGTACATATTCATCCGGGGGTCTTTAGTATCATTCCAGGAAGAGCTGATTTCTCTGTTGATTTAAGAAGCCAATCCAGTAAAACTCTAAAAGAGATCGAAAAGAAACTACTTGAAATTGCCGAAGATATATCTGTTTCAAGGGGACTTCATTTTGACTACAAAGTGATCGATAAAACAGACCCAGTCAAAACATCCGCTCATCTTCAAAACCTTATGAAAAAATATTGCGAGGAACTCGATTATTCATTTATGAGTATTAACAGTGGGGCCGGACACGATGCGCAAATCTTAAATTCAATTACAGATGTTGGTATGATTTTCATCCCTTGTGAAGATGGAATCAGCCACTCCCCAAAAGAAAAAATTAATTGGAAAGACTTAGAAAAAGCCACCAATCTTTTGTTAAGAATACTGATAGATCTGTCAGCTTAAAACTATTCAGTCTCAATAAATTAACCTGAATTATTCACGAGCCAAGGTTGTATAGAGCCTAATGAAATTCAGGTATGGCTGAAGCGACTTTGAAGATGTTCTTGCGAAGAACGAAGTGATGAAGCAATCTCATCTTTTTACGAAGCATAATGAGATTGCCGCGCTCCCTTGCGGTCGCTTGCAATGACGAACAGAGCACAAGCCATATCTGAATTTCAGATCGGCTCGCCTCAATGGTAAAAAAATGGCGATTAGAATAAATTTTTTAATTAATAAAAATGTTCAAGTCATTGTTCTTGAAAAAATCTTGTACATAGCTGAAAATGAATTATTGATGAAAACATCGCCATTTTTTTATGAATAATTCAGGTTATGTGAGGAGGAGATTATGCATAATCATAAGCAACTCATATTAATGGCCTCTGCCCTTCTGATCTTTATAAGCCTTTCCTGTCAAGAACCTTATGAAAAAGAAGATACATTTTATCCCTACTGGCATCAGAGAGCCTCACTTTTTAAAACACTCCCTAATTTCGAAAATGAAATTGTTTTCTTAGGAGATAGTCTAACGGACGGATGCAATTGGGGTGAGATATTCCCGAAAAAAAACGTGGTAAACAGGGGCATTACCGGAGACCAAACATCTGGAGTGCTTTCCAGGCTGAATGAAGTGACCGAGTCGCAGCCTTTAAAAGTCTTTTTAATGATTGGCATAAATGACCTCGCCCAAGGTAAAATTGAAGAAGAAGTCGTCTACAACATCAAACAAATAGTGAAAATCATCCATAAAGGATCACCCGGCACAGAAATCTTTCTCCAAAGTCTACTCCCAGTTAATAACAACTTTAAAAATTTCCCAAACCACACAAATAAAACAGAACACATAATCAGAATAAACAGGGCTTTAAAAAATTTCTCTGATGTCAATGACATCACATACATCAATTTATATTCTCTATTTGCAAACAAAGACAACCAGCTCAATCCAGAATACACCAATGACGGAGTGCATTTAAAGGGAAGTGGTTACTTGGTTTGGAAAGAAGCTGTTGAGAAATACATCAATTGATTTTTTTAGCTGTGCTCTATTCATAATCTTCTGGTTTGGGCTCATAGCGACGCATTTTCTTCTTTTCAGATCTTTTCTTTTTTTCCTCTAGCATTCTTTCTTTGGCTTTTTTGGAACGCTTTCGCTTTTTGCGTCTTATTTTCTCGATCCTCTTCTGTTCCTTGCTTTTCTTTTTAAGAATCATTGATTCTATTTTATCAACGAGAAGCCTCCGGGCAAGAAACCGGTTTATGGACTGGACTCTTTCTCTCTGGCATTTTACTTCAACTCCTGTGGGAATGTGTTTCAAATAAACACAAGTGGCAACTTTATTGGCTCTCTGCCCCCCTTTGCCGCTTGAACGGACGAAATTTTCCTTTAAATCTTTTTCATAAATCTTTAACTTTTTCATCCTCCGACGCAGTTCTCTCTCTTTTGATTTCTTAACTCCAAAAGAAAGTTTTTTAGCCATTGTGATATCCTCAAATCTTTGATTCAGTGCTGCTGTATTAATTCTATTCTTTTTGCCCATGAATGTTAAGATAGAAAACATTTCCATTTTTATTATTCCATGGACCTAAACTCTTCCTACAGAAAACATATTATGCTAGACTATTTATATGGGTCAGTTCATAATCTTATTAACAACTATTTTCGCCCTTTTAACCACTCCCCCTACCCCTGTTTCCAATAATATTCAAAGGGCCTTTCTGCAAAACAATCCTCACAGCCTCTACTCTCTATTTCCTAAGGGTTATCATGTTAACTTTTCATTCCCTGAGCCGATTTCTTTTTCAGATCAACTCACTGACCAGCAAGCTTATTTTCTTTTCCAAAAAATTTTCTCAGACTATTTGACTTTTGAATTTTACTCTTTATCAGAAGCAGGAGAGGTTCAGAACAGGAATTATATTTATAAAGCTAGATGGTCGTTTAAGGACAAAAACAACAACAACCAGTATGTGTTTCACCTGTTTTTTCTTCTAAAAGAATCAGAAAAAGGGACAAAAAATAAACCTGGAAAATGGAATATCATAGAAATAAAAGCAGAGAGAATTTGAAAAAAGACAAGAACAAGCAAAAAAAAGAAGTCCTTCTGTTCAGCTTTTTAATCAGCACCCTTATTTCTGTCATTATACTTCTTCTCTGGCTCATCTATCCCCTATTCATTTCTTCCAACTACTACCAAAACAGCCTTAATCAATTAAGAAGTAAGTCGAATGACATAAAAAACGAATTTTCTTCTGTAGTGGAACAAGTTCTCGATAAAAACGAGATCTTAAAATCCACTGACCTTCCCGAAGAAGAAGATCAAATCTATTCTTATTTTGATAAATTCCATTTAAATAAATCACATGAAGGCATTGCTGTCTATAATAAATCAAACCAAATCAAACTCTGGTCCGGTAAAGTGATAGACATCCAGCAGATTTTACTCGCTCAAAATAATATGGACATTAACGAGCAGCATACCTTTTTAATCAAAAATAAAGCGTCGGTTTATTTGATCTCTATAAATAAAGATAAAAAAAGGCGGACTCTTGCCTTTTATTATTTATTGGCATTCCTTCCTCAATTCAAAGCTCAGTATCTTCAGGAACATCATTTTTTAAAAGATAAATTGATGTCAAACTGCAAAATTGACTACTGGGATTTTAGAGAAGACATATCTGGTTTTGAAAGAATATTTCACAAACACAACGACGAGTACATAGGCCAGCCTCGACTCCAAAATGAAATACAAACCATATTTTTTCCTTTGAGAAATGAACAGGGCCACATAATGGCAACAGTAACTTTGAGTTCTCCCCCTTTGAGTTCGCTAATTTCCTCTCAAAAACAGAATATACTGCTGGGATTTTATGTCTTTTTTGTGCTGTCCCTGATCCTTCTGCTTGTGTATATATTAAAGTATCCTCGGATTTTCAAAAAATTCAACTTCTTACAAAAACTTTCTGTTATTTTAATCTTGATATTCATCCGTCTTGTTTTCTTTCCTATAAGCAGACTGGAACATGTTTCTTCACTCCCCATTTTTTCACCTGCTGCTGCCAGCTTTCTTTCTTTAGGTCATCTCACAAAATCTCCTGCAGACATTTTACTCACCTCACTTCTACTGGCTTCAATCATTGGTTTTTTTCTCTTCCAATACAACAAATACATAAAGAAGAAGCACCCAAAATCTTCTCTTCTGTTGAGTGTTCCCTTGGGTTTTTTATCCTCACTCATATCGGTTTTTGTCATCCACATTTTGCAAGAACTTCTTCACCGCCTGGTATTCAACACCAAACATTCCTTATTGAATCTCTCTTTAAAACCATCTTTTTTTATTCTTCATATCAGTATCCTGTTGTTTGTTTTTAGTTTCTTGGCTATCGCTTATATGGCCGTAAAAACGACTTCTTTTTATTCCAGCAACAAGCTCATTCCATTTGCCTCGCTTCTAGTCACATTTTGTGCTTATACTTTAATCACTATATCAAGAACTCCAACTCTCATGGTGTTTCTTCAGGCGGTTGTTCTGTTCTATCTATTCACTCTGACATGCTTCCCCTCCCTTAAAAAAAGGAAGGAATTTATGTTTTTAGGTTTTGTGATTCTAGTCCTGTTCATTCACTCTTCACTGCACCTGATAAGCATGGATAAAAAGAAAGCGATTTTAGGATCCTCTCTTAAAAATACAATCATTTCTCAGGAAGATTGGGCTTTATTCCTCATTCAGGAATCCATACAGGAAATCAAAGAAAATCAAACTCAGGTTCTGACTTTTTTCCTCCATCAAAAGCCCCCGGAAATAGCAGCATCGCTTTGGAAAAGGACTCTCGTCGCACAATTTAACTGGTATTCCAGCTTAGAAATGGTCGATCCAGATGGCAACCTCCTTTCCAGATTCTCTTTAAATATTCCAAATCTACAAACCGGAACTGAACTTCCTTTTAGTGAGGAATGGACCATTTTAAGACAGACTATAACTCTCTTAGGAGAGGAAAAGCTGTTTCTTACGGGATATAAAGACTGGATAGAAAATAACCACTACTTAGGAAGAACTATACTATCGCTTTCTGTGGGCTATGAAATGCTTCCCTTCCTTTACTCGGCAAATCCTTATTTTGAACTCACCAGAGCGACCTCGATTCCTTCCCTAAGACACATCAACCTCAGGTTTGCTATTTTTAATCCTCAAGGAAAAATAATATTCAATCCAAATAATATATCAAAAGGGATATCTCCCCAAACTCTCCATGAAATTCGTTCCAATGATCAACCTGTTTGGGCTGTTTTCTCTGATAAAGGGAAAAAATTTAAAAGTGTGTATTTTGAAAAAGGAAACTCTATTTATTCACTTTTTATTCCCAAGAAATCTTTTATGACCCACTCCGTCGAATTTTTAACCATTTTTTTTCTCTACGTTTTCTTTATAGCTTTGGTTTCTTTTGTCTTTTTTGCTCTCAGCCACAAGAAAAAAATCAAAAATCCATTCTGGTCTTTTTCAAACCGGGTCTATATTTCATTCATTGCGGTATCCCTAATTCCCCTTCTGCTTTTTTCTCTCTTAACCAGGAGTTTTTTCTCTCAAATATTTACCCAACAATTAACTGAAGAAGCAGAAGCCCAAGCTCAATTCGCTCATAGCATCATGGAAGACTTTACTTTTTTCCAAGAAGAAGAGCAGCTCACTGTAACCCTTCCTCCTGACGAAATGGTTATGTGGATCAGCTCTACCATATCCAATGATGTGAACCTTTATGTTGAAGGCAAGCTGACCTCTTCAAGCCACAGAGAATTCTTTGACTATGGAATCCTGCCTGAACTCATAGACGGTGATATCTATTACAGAGCTCGGTACCAAAACAATCTTTTTTACACTCAAACTCAAAAAATAGGCGAATATTCTTTTCATACCCTGACTATTCCTTACGAACATAATGATTCTTTTCTTTTGATCTCCCTTCCTTTTCCCTTGGAACAAGAAGAAATCTCTGCTTTTTCTTATGAGCTTTTTGAATTTTTGGGGTTCATCTCCTTTTTCTTTATCACAGCTGTGCTTGTTCTTGCCAAAGGAATAGGGGATATGATTTTAAATCCTATCCAAAGGCTTCTTTCAGGCACTAAAGAGGTCAGTTTGGGAAATCTTGAAGTATCCATTGATTACAAAAAACAAGACGAGATGAAAACACTGATTGATGGCTTTAACACCATGGTGAAAAGCCTTAGAAAGCACCAGCAAGAACTTGCGGACATCACCAAAAAAATAGCATGGGCAGAAATGGCAAGAAAAGTAGCTCATGAGATCAAAAATCCACTCACACCCATACAGCTCTCAGCTGAACACATTATGCAGGTTTACGAAGACAATCGAGAAGATTTCAAGAAAGTGCTCAAGGAATCAACTTCCTATATAGTCACAGAAGTTGAAAATTTAAGAAAAATCGCCCAGGATTTTCTGGAAACCTCTAAAAAAGCATCCTTGCAAAAAGAAACTCTAAATCTCAAACAAATAATCAAAGAGACCATAGAACCCTATAAAAGCATTTTATCTGAAAGAATCCAATTCAAAGAAAAATATGATGCTGAAGATATGCTTTTCTCTGGCGATAAAGCAAAAATAAAAACAGTTTTCAGAAATATTCTTACCAATGCCATTGAATCAATCAAAGACAGGGGAGTGATCGAGATAAAGGCTTCTTCAACAGATGATGAAATAAGCCTTGAAATAATGGATACAGGCTCCGGAATACAGAAACAAATGTTGGAAAACATTTTTGAGCCATATTTCTCAACTAAAGAAGGGGGAACAGGATTAGGTCTGCCTATAGCGAAAAAAATACTCGAAGATCATGAAGGAAGCATAAAAGCATCTCCAAACAAACCCACCGGACTTAAAATATCTATAACCCTAAAAAAGATCGAATAAAAATTCTCTTAAAATATAAAGCTGTTATTTTTTCTCTTCTTTCAACTCAATAAGAACCCCATTCAGGTTTTCTGGATGGATAAAAATAATGCGGCTTCCTCCGGCTCCCGAAACTGGACTTTCCTGAACAAAACGGATTCCTTCTCTCTTAAGCTCCCTGATCTTTTGATCTAGGTTATCTGTTTTTAAACAAAGGTGGTGGATTCCTTCTCCATGACTATTTATAAATCTTTTTATTGGAGAATCATCTCCAACAGCCTCAAGAAGTTCAATCAAAGGTCCGTGGTCAAATTGAAGTGTCACTACTTTCACACCTCGGTCCTTAATTTCTTCGATTTCTCCCTTTTTTAGATTGAACAATCGTGTCCATTTATTCAGACTTTTTTCAAGCTTATTCACCGCAATCCCTATATGATGTATTTTTTCTGTCATTTAAGAATCCTTAAAATTTTGAATAAAATTTTCTGCTATGGTGTATGGATCCGTCTCTTTTTTAAAAATTTGATCCACATAATCTTCTAAATCATCACCCTTCATATTTTGATCGATCAATTGATAGATCTTTTCACGAATGATATCTTTCAACATCCACAAGATGAGCCTTTTTTTTCTGGCCACCTTCAGCTTCTCTTTTTGCCCGATTGCAAAATTCTCTATTTTCTCTACCAGTGAATCAACATTTTTTCCAGTTGTGGCCACAGTCTTAACTATAGGAGGGATTTTTTTTCTATCCAACCCCAAATCCAACATCGCTTTCAACTGACGTTCTGCTTTTTCTGTCTCAGATGAGTCTGCTTTATTTAAAACAAATATATCAGCAATTTCCATGATACCTGCTTTAAAAGCCTGGATATCATCTCCAGTTCCAGGCGTTAAAATGACCACTATCAGATCTGCGAGTTTAACTACTTCCACTTCATCCTGCCCCACTCCCACTGTCTCTACCAGGATAATGTCCTTTCCCCCTGCTTCAAGAACAGTGATAGCTTCACTGGAGGCTTTGGAAAGACCCCCCAGATGTCCTCGAGTTGCCATGCTTCTTATAAAAACATCTTTATCTATACTGTGACGTATCATGCGGATTCTATCACCCAATATAGCTCCCCCACTAAAAGGGCTGGTGGGATCAACGGCAATGATTCCGATTTTTTTTTGTTTTTGCTTGAAAAGACCAACCATCTGATCCACTAAAGTGCTTTTTCCCGAACCCGGTGCTCCTGTGATTCCAATAATGGTAGATCTGCCAGAATAAGGAAAAATCTTCTTTAGAATCTCCTGGGCATGATCATCCCTATCTTCAATCAAAGAAATAGCTCTGGCCATAGCTTGAGGATTTCCCTTTAATATCTTATTTACAATATCCATTCTTCACCTAACCTGAACTATTCATTATAGCAAAACCTTCACTCAGTCAAAAGAAAAGAGTGGCTCAAAAATATTTTACTCAGGCCTTAGCCTGAATTATTCACAAGTCGAGGTTGCTGTAGATGCAAGGCGCAGGGCATGAAGTCGTGGTCCTTCACTACGAATGCCCTGCAACGAAGCAGATGCAGCAAGATCGGCTCGCCTTAATGGTAAAAAAATGGCGATTAAAATAAAATATGTTAACAGAAAAAACATTCAAAAACATCGTTCGTGATAAAAACTTTGTTATCGCTGAAAACAAATTAATGGCGAAAACATCGCCATTTTTTTATGAATAAGTCAGGATAATTTGACATGTTCAGTGAAATCATCTAAATTGTATTCCATTATGTCTGGATTGATAAGGATCCTTTTTTATGCTCTCATTGCTTATCTTATC
>DASRVI010000292.1:0-4109 GCA_035655135.1 Acidobacteriota bacterium
CGTCCTTCCCTGGAAGCCAAAATCATTCTTTTAAAAACACTGGGTATTTCTGAGGAGAAATTTTTTTCTGAGCCTGATTTAGAGGTATCTCAACACAAGAGAGATGTCTATTTCAGAAGGCTGGACCAGAGGAAAAAAGGAAAGCCTTTAGCTTATATAACCGGGAGTAAAGAGTTCTGGTCACTGGATTTTAAAGTGGGTCAAGGAGTTTTGATTCCCAGGCCTGAGACAGAGGTTTTGGTGGAAAAAGCACTCTCTCTTTATTCTGGAAAAAAGGGAATGGTGGTGGATGTTGGGACAGGCTGCGGCAATGTGGCTGTGGCTTTAGCCAAAGAACAGCCTGAATCAGAAATGGTGGGAATAGACATATCCTTTCAAGCTGTGAGTTATGCCCGAAAAAATGCCTTGGTTCATGATACTCAAAATGTTTGGTTTGTGGTGGGGGATCTGTTTGAACCTCTGAGAAAATCTGTGATGAAAAAAGAAAGCCAAATCATTGTTTCAAATCCTCCTTATGTGGATGAAAAAGATTGGGGGACTCTGGATCCTCAAATAAGAGATTATGAGCCCAAGCAGGCGCTTGTTTCAGGTCAGGAAGGATATGCTTTTATAAAGAGACTGATACGCCAGGCTCCGGATTATTTGATGCCCGGGGGTTACCTGATATTTGAAATAGGGAAGGGGCAGGAAGAAAAGGTTAAAAATTTTTTCACAGAAAAATGGGCAAGTGTCCGATGTCTTAAGGACCTAGCCGGAATCAAGAGGGTATTTCTGGCAAAACTGGTCTGTTGATTGCCTTTTCGGATTAAATGATGTATAAAAAACAAAAGGAGATTGTTAATGGCTGGCTCCACAAAGATAATGATCATTGATGAGGACAGAAAAAGGCGTGAGTCCTTAAAGAGATTCTTGTCAAAGCAGTCGTTTTTAGTGGAAGCCACTTCTGATTTCACTCATGCCTCAAACAAATTACTGAGCGTGAACAGCTTTTCCATTCTTCTTCTGCAGATGAAATCCAGTGAAAAGCATAAAATAAGCACCATTCAAAGCATAAAAAAGTTTAATCCCGAGATAGGCATTATCATTCTTTCTGATCAAATGGATGCTGAACTCGCAGTTTCTTTAAACAAAAAGGAAATCATTGATCATGTCATCAAACCAGATAACCAAGCCGGAGTATTTTCTTCGGTAAGAAATGAACTGCTGAAAAAGGACCTTTTAAGCGATAACAGGATGTATCAAAAAAGAATAGAAGAAATCATAGAACAGCAGGAGAAAAACCTTAAAAAAGTCCTTGCCCTTGAAGAAATATATGATTCTACTTTGGAAAATTTAATGACAGCTTTAGACTTGAGGGATGTGGAGACATTCGGGCATTCGCGCACAGTGGCTAAATACAGCCAGGCATTAGCCAAGATCCTTGGAATTGATGACCAAGAAACTCTGGACAACATTAAAAAAGGGGCTCTCCTTCATGATGTGGGAAAAATAGCTATCCCGGATTCTATACTGAAAAAGCCCGGTGCTCTATCTCCTTCTGAATGGGAAAAAATAAAGCTTCACCCTTCTTTGGGATACGGGCTAATCAAGGAAATAAAACTGGTCCAGGAAATAGGAAACATCATCCTTTATCATCATGAAAGATATGATGGAAACGGATATCCAAACAATTTGAAAGAAAGAGAGACACCTAAAGAAGCCAGAATATTTGCTTTAGCCGATGCCCTGGATGCCATCACTTCCTACCGGCCGTATAGAGAGGGGCGGGACTTTGAATTCGCCAGGGAGGAGATCGAGAGAAACTCAGGAACCCAATTTGATCCTGGTGTGGTTAAGGCATTTTGCTCCGTGGATATCAGAAAATGGGAAAAAATAAGGTTTGAAAGCACCCGATTGATGCCGTTTTTTGAGCATATGGCCAGGATTTCATCCAAAAAAAGCACCTCTGTCCAATAGAAGTGATATATTCTTTTTCTCACCCCTAAAGGTGACCCCTGAAGGATTAAATTCCCCCCTTATTTACTCGCAAAAGGGTATTGCCTTAAAGTGGGGTTTCCTCTATATTATGTCCAAGTAAAATGAACGAGAAACATTTAGATCTATTGACACGGATTAAAGGCGGTTGTATTATTTAATTATTAGGGGGACAGGAGATAAAAAATGGAAAAAAAAGATGCTTTTTTAAAGAATTCAGCTTCCATAATCGAAGAGATTGAAGAACAGCTTAATAAAGTTCTGGATGAGAGAAAAAGAAAAATTGAGGAAGAGCTGGAAGAAGCCATAAACAGACAAAAAGAAGAAGCCCAGAATAAGATAAGTCAAATAGAGGGTGAAGTCACGGGGGAAAAACAAAGTTTAAATGAATATAAAACTCTCCTGTCTAATTTCGAAGAAGAAAAATCAACCATCAAAGACGAGATCAAATCCCATCTTAAAATCGTTATGAAGCTTCAGTCTGATATTGAGTCATTAACCGGCAAGTCTCTTGAGGAATTGAAGACTATTGAGGATTTAAGCAGGAAACTGGAAGAAATAAATGAAGAGACCACGTATAAGTTATCCAGTTTGAGAGAAGAATTAGAGGAAAAATATGGAATCAAAGCTGAGATTCCGGAAGATGTTGGACCCATAGATGAAGATTTTGACCTTAATGATGAACTTCAAAGACTCAATAAGATCAAAGACCTGCTGGGAGAAAACGGAAGTCAGCTGCCCACACCTGAATCTCTTGAAGAGAAGATAGAAGGCCTGGAAGAAGAGGAAGAGGTAGAGGGAGAGAAAGAGGAAAAGGAGTTGAGTAAAGAAGCAGAAGAAGAGGAAGAAGAAAAAGAAATAGAGTCAATGGATTTATCTGAGCTAGAGGAAACAGAGGAAGAAGAGAAGGAAGAAGAAGACGAACCAGAGATTGAGCTGGAAGAGAAGAAAGAAGAAGAGGAGGAGGAAGAAGAAGAGAAAAAAAAGGAAGAACTCGAGCCCGAAGAACAGGAAGCGGATGAGCGGGAAGCTTATGAGAAATTAGAAGAATTCAAGAAAACAGAAGGCAAGGAAGGCCAAGTGGTTTACTTTGAAAATGAAGGGAAGATCACTCTGGACAGTAAATATATAATCAATTCTGTGGAAAAAGGGATTGAAAGCGCCGATAAACTTTATGATAAACTTGACGGCACCACTTCCCCTAAAGAGCATTTCTTTATCAAACAGGAGATCATCCAGGAACAGGAAAATATCCGGAAGTTGATCCTGGGATGCATCAGAGTGTGTGAAATGAAGGACTGCTTTTTTCCTGAAAAGACAAAAGATATTTTAAACGAAGAAAAGCTTCAAGAGATCCTGGAAAGAGTGAGTATGGAAAATTGGAGCAATCAGGAAGACTTTAATGCTTTTTCTAAATATATTGATGATTTAAAGAGTGAATTTGACGCTAAAAGCTCTCCCCTCGATGAGTATACAGATTCCATTCTTGAAGAGCTGTCAGGATAAGGAATTCACGTACTTTTCCAGCATCTTTTTGTTATCAATAGACATTTTCGTAAATTCAATGCCTGCATAATACTGAGAAAGATGCCCGTTTCCTTTATGCGAATAGACCACTTGTCCCCGGCATTCAAAAGCTTTATTTCCTAAAACAAGAATGAGGTCAAAGTTTCTATTCACAGGGAGCAGGGAATGACTTGCGACCTTGACTCCTCCCTGGCTTAAGTTAATGGTTTTGATGGCTACATGGCCTTTTTTATTTTTATAGATCAGGGGCAGAGAGGAATAGAAACGGGGATATCTCCTTTTTTCTGTGGGAGCTTGCTTTTCAGCAGGTTCATGAGCGGAGACGCTCCTGCTTTCTTCTGAAATGCGTCTGTGATAAATAGAGATTTTATTTTTTTCCAGGATGTGTTCTTCTTTTTTTTCTAAGAGAGGAGTTCTCTTTCCTTTTGCTTCAGCCAGCGCAATATCCGCTTCATTAACCAGGTTCTTCAGATTTTCTTTGGTGATTGATTTGGGGGATTTAAATTTGTCTTTTGAAAAATTGGTGATGCCAAAGCTCATAGTCAGATTGTTTGTGGGCTGGATTTCCTGTTTATCAAAGTAAGCTTCTTCAACATTTTTCCTAATTC
>DASRVI010000293.1:0-7861 GCA_035655135.1 Acidobacteriota bacterium
CCTACAGAAACTCCTTTATCCAGTTGGGCATCTTTATGAACCTCAGCGCTGGGATGAATATAAGTCTCACGGCTGTTCATTCAATTCATCTCGATGAAGCCAATACGCGATCACCTCGGATTCTACCGCTACTTCTTTATCCACATAAGCTTTGCCTTTAACCTCGCAAAATCTGTTCTTCTCTTTGACTAAATCCACATGAAACTCAATCTGGTCCCCGGGAATGACCGGTTTTCTGAATTTAGCGCTTTTTATTTTACTTAACAACACGATTTTATCTTCAGGATCAGGGAGAGAATGATACAGCAAGATGCCTCCGGCCTGGGCTAAAGCTTCGATAATCAGCACTCCCGGCATGATCTTGTATTCAGGGAAATGCCCATTGAAAAAGGGCTCATTACAAGTCACATTCTTAATCGCAACAATGGACTTCCCTTTTTCAAGGTTCAAAACCCGGTCTACTAATAAAAATGGATATCGGTGGGGCAGTATTTTTTGGATCTCTTTTATATAAATAAAGTTATCCTTATTGCTTGGCTTTCTGTTCATCATACCTCTGTATCACTTCTTTGGTAATGTCTACAGTTGGGCTGTAATAAACCGCACCGCTTCTTTGCAGGTCAAAAATGATATCCAATCCTTTTTCTTTTCCGATCTGTTCAATAAGAGGCATGACTTCATTCTGGATCTTCTGAAAAAGCCTGGCTGCCATCTCATTCATTTCCCTCTGAATGTCCTCATACATCCTTTGTCTTTCTGTTTTTAACCTTTCCAAGTCTGATTTGAGATTCATTTGTGCTTCCTGGGTTAGAGTTAAGCTCTGTGTGTTTATCTTTTTCTGCAAATCTCGGATCTCTTCATCTTTTTTAGCCAGTTTTTCTTGATTAGTTGATTCCCTTTCCCTAAGCTGAGCCAGCACCTTCTTTCCTTCAATAGAATCTTGCAGTATCTGGTCAGAATCAACAATTCCTAGATTCTTGTTTTCCTGAGCAAAACCTGTAGAGAACAAAATCAATAGAACAAGCGAAAGTAAAAGAATTTTACTTGTGCTCCTAGTTAACATGTTAATCCTCCTGTTTATAATTTAGAAAAGCATATATATTTTAAAAAGTCGTTCCAATAGCGAAACGAAATTTAAAGTTCGAATCTCCCATGCGCGCTATTCGATTGTTGTATGAGAATATCAATCTAAAAGGCACTCTCAAGGCGGGAACAAATATCCTTGCCTCCAATCCTGCTGAAGAATACATATTACTGACATCAATCTTTTGGTTTGGAGCGTAGGCGTTTCCTATATCATAGAAAAATATGGCATAAACAGGCCCACCTACAGGAATGATGTACTCTGCATTGAAAACTAGGGATTTTTCTCCGCCCATATTGTAGCCTTCTTCATTTCTGGGCCCTATGGTGTAGATATCATATCCTCTGATGGACCTCTCACCCCCTAGATAGAATCTTTCCCAAAAAGGAATCGCTGAATCTCCTATAGATTTGATGAATTGATACTCAATGTGAAAACCAAGAGAGGTGTTTTTGATAATAGGTTTATACAACGTCCACTCAAAACGAGGTTTTATCATGCTGACATCCCCCCCTAAAATACCTCCTGCAAATTTACAGCTGGCCATATAGAGAGTACCTCTGGAAGGAGTTAAGGGGCTGTCCACTGTATTTCGATATATCATAGGAGAGAAACTGCTTATGTTGTATTTGCCGTACCCATATCCAGCCCCATAATAGTAAGGATTATACCCATAACTACCCCCGTAAAGAGAGGAGGTATATGGGTTATAATAGGGATAATAATCTTCATCCCCTTCATATTCACTGATGTCTAAATATTCAAATCCATAAGAAAGCCTGGCTCTCCAATATCCTCTTATTCGTCCTCCCACATGGAGATCTATGCCTTTGCCTTTTCGGTTGAATAATCCTGGATAAATCATTTCTTGATTGTGAATGCTGAAACCAGCATTAATGGGAAGATCAAATATATACGGCTCTGTAAATCCAAACGAATAATTCTTGATCCTCTTTCCATACATGGCTACTAATTCTAATTTTTCTCCCGCTCCTAGAAAATTAACAGTAGAATAGCTCAATGACACGAAAGCTCCCTGATATCCACTGTATCCAGCCGTAAACTGAATGTTATTTCTTTGTAATTCAGTTACATTAATGGTGATGTCTACCTGAGAAGGATCTTGAGGGTCAGGCTGGATATCCGGATCTTGTTTGATCTCAACCAGGCCCAATTGGTTGATTCTAAGAATGCTGTTCTTAAACAGTTCATAACTAAACCGGCTTCCCTCTCTCACAATCATCTCACGCCGCATGACCTTGTCATTGGTGTAAGTGTTTCCCTTAAACTCTATCCTGTCAATATAAGCGACTGGACCTTCAATAATGTTGTAAGCCAGATTCACTTTTTTATTTTTGGGATCAAGCCTTTCAACAGGAATGATCCGGATATACATATATCCAAAATTCTGGTAAAGCTTACTTATTTCTTCCACTCCTTTTTCTCTGTCTTCTATGCTGTATATATCTCCTTCCTCTAAAGGAATCAATGTCTTCAAATTCTTAGCATTAAAAAATTCATTTCCCTCTATGCTCACATCTCCCACAAAGTACAAATACCCCGCATCCACAGGTATCGTGATCTTTTTCATGGGTTGTTTCTTGAAAAAAATGGACCTTTTTTCTATTTCTTCTACTACAGGCTCTCCTATTTGAGCCTCCATAAAGCCGTGCTGTTTATACTTTTCAACCAGGTTTGAGACATCTGATTCCAGTTGATCCTGCTTATAAGTATCCTTGCCGGTTGCCCATGAAATAAGGCTGTGTTCCTTATTCTCCTTTAAAGCATTCATAAGAATGCTTTCTTTAAGTTTAGGCTTGCCCTTAAACACCACGTCACCGATCTTTATTTTATGACCCGCATCAATGTTAAAAATGAGCTCGACTTCACTTGACCCTTTTTCCTTTACTTCTGTTTCCACTTTTCCTGAAGAGAGTCCTTTCTCTTCCATCATGTCTTTAATGGCTTTTTCGACCTGGCTTACTCTATACGGCCTGTAGTAAGAATAGGGTTGTATGTCGACATTTTCTTCCTGCAATTTTTCCTTAATATCTTTTTCTTTGATTTTCTTCCCTGTTTTATAGGTGATCTTCTTTATGACAGGATTTTCTTTCACATAGACTTTGATGACTTTTCCTTTTTCTCCTTCTTCAACTTCTACTTTTATATCAGAGAAATATCCTGTGGCCCATAAAACTTTAAAATCATCTCTTATGGCTGTCTTACTGAAATAGTCACCCTCATCAAAAGTCAAATAATAGAGAACCGTGTCTTTTGTGACTGTTTCATTACCTATAATTTCTATCTTTTCAATCACTTCCTGGCCGAAAAGGACCAGAGGAAAAAGAGCAACCATAAATATTAATATTAATTTTCTCATTTCGTTATCCTTATAACATATTTACCTCTAAAAATAAAGACGTCATCCTTAATTCAAACCATAAATTATCCCAATTTTTTAAACTTGGACTATTCACGATCATCATTGTTTTATGAATAGTCCTAGTTATTTAAACTTTAGGTAGGATTAAATAGTTTCAGATTTTTCTCTTCCATCAAATAAATTCTGTCACAAAATCGAGCCACTTTTTCATTGTGAGTCACTATGATAGAAGACAGCTCTTTTTTATCATGAAGTTCTCTTATGAGTTTTAAAATTTTCTCACCTGTTTTCCAATCCATATTCCCAGTGGGCTCATCTGCAAGAAGCAGGGCCGGTTCATTGATCAAAGCCCTAGCAATAGCCACTCTCTGCTGTTCACCCCCAGAAAGTTGAGAAACTCGAATCAAAGCTTTGTCCTCTAAATATACCTCTTTGAGCCTATTCAAAGCCAGCTCATTAGCCTCTTCATGATGATAACCTTTTATGAGAAGAGGAAAGCTAACATTTTCCTGAGCATTAAACTCAGGAAGAAGATGATAAAATTGAAATATAAACCCTATTTTTTTATTTCTTATCTCTGCTTTCTGTTTTTGATCTTTTTTATTGATATCTTCACCTTCTATCAATACCTTTCCTTTGGTAGGCCTGTCCAAAGCTCCACACAAATTGAGAAAGGTTGACTTTCCAACGCCTGAAACTCCTATGATAGAGACAAGCTCATTTCTTTTTAAAGAAAAGTTTATACCTTTAAAAACACATAACTTCCCCTGGGGAAGCGGATAATCCTTTCTTAAATTTTGAATCTCAAGCACATCACTCATACTTCAAGGCTCCTACCGGATCGATCTTAGAGGCTCTATGAGAGGGAAAAAGAGTTGATACAAAACTTATAAGAATAGCTGAAAAAACAATGATCAATAAATCCAGAATACTGATTTTAAAAGGGACAAAAGGAATCTGATAAATATCCACTGGCACCTTAATCAATTCAAACGTGTTAGCCAGCCAGCACCAC
Organism: Acidobacteriota bacterium; assembly: GCA_035655135.1. Lineage (GTDB taxonomy): Bacteria > Acidobacteriota > Aminicenantia > Aminicenantales > Aminicenantaceae > WJMT01. The sequence goes on from DASRVI010000293.1 coordinate 4,483, forward strand.
ACCAGACCAAGAACCGTACCGATGAGTGTGCCCAAAGTCCCTATGGTAGCGCCCTGCAGAAAAAAAATCTTCCTTATGCTTTTGGAAGTCGCGCCCATAGCCATAAGAATTCCAATATCCTTTGTTTTTTCCATGACCATGAGAATGAGGGTAGCGATTATATTTAAAGCAGCTACCAGAATAATCAGAGCAATGGTGAAAAACATAAGCTTTTTCTCCAGTTTGAGAGCTGAAAACAGAGACTCGTTCATCTCCATCCAGGTGGTGGCATAGGTCTCTGAGGGCATAATATTTCTTATTTCTTCTTTAAATTCAGGGGCTTTAAAGATGTTTTCGATCTTTATCTGGACCAGATTGATTCGGGCATCAATTCCTATTATATTCTGAGCTGTCTCTAGGTTCACCAAAGCCGTTGACGCATCGTATTCATACAATCCTGTTCGGAATATACCGGCCACTCGGAGCTTTTTAATGTTGGGAAAAAGCCCTGTTGGTGTGAGTCTGTTTGACAGGGAAAGCACAGTCACTACATCTCCCACTCCAGCTCCTATTTCAAAGGAAAGGTCCCAGCCAAGCAGGATATTTCCTGTATCTGTCTCAGAGTCTGGTACAGTTCCTCTATCTAACCTATCCTTCCAAAAAGACATGGTTTCTTCTCTTTTGAAATCAAGTCCTCTTAAAACCACTCCTGAATTTTTATAAGGTCCCCTTATAAGCACAGTTTTATAAGCCACTGGAGTCACTTCAGTCACTTGCTCATTTTTCTCCATTTCTTCAATAAAAGGCTGGTAGTCTGATATGCCATTCCCGGATAAATCTGAAATCATGATATGGGAAGTGGCTCCTAAAATCTTATTCTGAACATCTTTTTGGAATCCGGTTATCAAAGCAATGGCAATAATAAGGGCCATCACTCCAATGGTGATTCCCAGAACAGAAATCAAAGTAATGACAGATATAAAAGCCTGTTTTCTCTTGGCTGTAAGATAACGCTTGGCGACAAACCACTCGAACTTCATACTCATAAACCTTTAGACAATTTATTTAGATGAATTTGACTTTTCTTTTTTTCCTTTTGGACGGAGAAGAGGGAAAAGTATGACCTCTCTTATAGAATGTCGATCCGTGAAAATCATAACCAACCGGTCTATTCCGATTCCGTCCCCTCCTGTTGGAGGAAGTCCATATTCCAATGCCTGAACATAATCATTATCCACCACATGAGACTCTTCATCTCCTTTTTTCCTCTCTTTAGCCTGCTGGAGAAATCTCTTTTTTTGCTCCTTAGGATCTGTCAGTTCGCTAAAAGCATTTGCGATCTCCATCCCGGCAATGACCAATTCAAATCTTTCTGCCTCATCTGGATTATCCTCAGAAGCCTTAGCCAGAGGAGAAATCTCTTTTGGGGGATTGATGACAAAAGTAGGTTGGATTAAATTGGGTTTCACATATTTATCAAATATAACATCCAGAGCTTTTCCGTAAGAAATTGAAGCCTCCTCTCCACTTATATCAGACGCGAATTCAACCATGCCTTTTTTATCATCAAAACGACTGGCAGCCAGACCGCTGTACTTTGATAAAGCATCCATAAATTTGATCCTCTTCCAGGGTTTCTTAAATGAAATCTTATGATCTCCATACCTCACTTCTTGTTTTCCTGTAAGCTCCACACTCAGCATATGGATTAATTCTTCAGTGATGTTCATCATGTCATTATAATCACAGTAAGCTTCATAAAATTCCAGCATGGTGAATTCTGGATTATGCTCAGATGATATTCCCTCATTTCTGAAATTTCTGTTGATCTCATAAACCTTTTCCATGCCTCCGACCACAAGCCTTTTTAAATACAGTTCTGGAGCAATTCTTAAGTACAAATCCATTCCTAAGGCATTATGGAATGTCTTAAAGGGTTTAGCCAGGGCTCCTCCTGGTATAGGCTGCATCATAGGGGTTTCTACTTCTATATATCCTTTATCATTGAAAAATTCCCTGATTTTAGTGATCATACGGCTTCTCAGTCTAAAAACCTCTGTTTCTTCAGGATTGACAATTAAATCAAGATATCTCTTTCTATAACGGATTTCAACATCACGCAGCCCATGCCATTTTTCTGGCAAGGGATAAAGACACTTTGCCAAAAAATCAAATGAATCCAATAGCACAGTCAGCTCACCTGTCCTGGTTTTAAAAACCGCTCCTTCTATGGCGATCATATCCCCTATGTCCAAAAGTGAGAATAAGTCAAACTTTTTTTCTCCCACCCGGTCTTTTCGAATATAACCCTGAAGCTTTGTCCGGCTGTCTTTGATGTGAAAAAACACAGCTCTTCCCATCTCTCTTACGGAGGTGATTCTTCCTGCTACTTTGACTCTCTTCTTTTCCTTTTCTAAATCTTCAGCTTTAGTATCTGAATAACTTGACACCACTTCATGAATTGAATGGGTCACGTCAATCTTGTGAGGAAAAAGCTCCACCCCAGCTTGAGCCAGCTCCTTCATTTTTTCTTCTCTGACTTTTTTCTGTGCCACTTTTCCAGATGATTGTTCTCTTTTTTTATCCATTTGAATTTCCTCTATCTTTTTTTCTTGCCTTGGGATTTTTACTTAAAGCATCCAAAACACCGTTAATGAATCTTGCTGATTCACTGCTGCCAAATTTTTTGGCCAGCTCCACAGCTTCATTAATGACTACGGCCACAGCCATGTCCTTTTCGAAAAGAAGTTCATAAACAGCCAAACGCATTATATTTCTATCTATAAGAAGCATCCTGGAGACACGCCAGTTTTGAGAATGGGACTGAATCAGGCCATCAATTTCTTCCTTATGAGCCATGACTCCGTGAACCAACTGTTGAGCGTATGCAGAGTCTTGGTTTTTTTTATTTTTCCAGAATTGATTAAGGTCCGGAACTTCACTGCTTTCACTAAATTCAAGCTGAAATAGAATTTGGAGAGCGGCCTCCCTGGATTCTCTTCTTCCCATTCTCTACTGCCGGAATTGATAATCAATCCAAGTCAGACGCGCTGATCAAATTGAGGGTTTCAATAAGAGCAAAAGCAGAATCATATCCCTTGTTTCCTGCTTTGGTACCTGCTCTTTCTATTCCCTGTTCAATGGTGTCAACAGTCAAAATTCCAAAAGAAACCGGCATCCCTGTATCCATAGAAATCTGAGCCAAGCCTTTGGTCACTTCAGCACTTAAATACTCAAAATGGGGAGTATCCCCCCGGATCAAAGTTCCTAGACACAAAATTCCATCCACTTTTTTTGATAGGGCTAACTTTTTTGCGATCACAGGGATTTCAAAAGCTCCGGGCACCTTATAAAGCGAAATATTACTCTGATCTGCTCCCAGTTTTTCTAGGGCATCCAT
>DASRVI010000294.1:0-6007 GCA_035655135.1 Acidobacteriota bacterium
ACCCTTATTATGACATCAGTCGGGTGGGAATCTATGGTAACTCTGCTGGAGGTCAGAATGCTCTGGGAGGACTCCTCTTTCATCCTGAATTTTATAAAGTGGGTGTTTCTTCCTGCGGATGCCATGACAACAGAATGGACAAAATATGGTGGAATGAGCAGTGGATGGGATGGCCGTTAGACCCTCACTATGCAGCTTCCTCTAATGTAGACAATGCTCACCGGCTCAAAGGAAAGCTTTTGTTGATTGTTGGGGAACTGGACACCAATGTGGATCCTTCCTCCACCATGCAAGTGGTCGATGCTTTGATTAAAGCTGACAAAACCTTTGACTTACTGGTTATTCCAGGGGGAGGTCACGGTATGGGCGGAGACTACGGTCAGAGAAAGCTCTATGATTTCTTTGTGCAGCACCTGCTGAGTATCCCCCCTCCTAATTGGAATAGGATGGAGGCAAAAAAACAGCCCTTTTGATGAAAAATTAATTAAGCGAAAAAAGAAAGATTCTTAATTTGTTTCATCCCTCTTGTGTTTTTTGTTTTTCCTGTTAAAATAAAAGTCAATTTTTGCAATCATGATTAATAATAGGAGGTAAAATGGCAGGCTTCATAAAAAAAATTCTTTGGCCCACTGATTTTTCTGATGAGGCCCAGGATGCGCTTCTTTATGCAGATGAATTTGCCAGAGCCTTTAAAGCCAACATCATCGCACTTCATGTGGTTCCGGATGTTTCCCCCGCCCTTTATGATGCTGCAGATGTGATAAGGGGCGAGATTGCCAAGAGAGTTGAGGTTGTTAAAGAAAAAAGAAAGAAAAAGATAAAAAACATCGGAAAATCCAAAAGCATGACCTTTAAGATACTCATTAAAGAAGGCAACGCCGCTAAGAAAATAGTCGAGACAGCAGAAGAAGAAAAAGCAGACCTGATCGTTCTGGGAAAAAGAGGCTTATCCGCTATTGAAAAAATTTTTATCGGAAGTGTAGCCAATCAGGTCCTCCGGAATTCTTCCATACCTCTGCTGCTGACCAAAAAAGATCAGGGCATGCCCCGCTTTAAAAAAATTGTCGTTCCTACAGACTTTTCAAAAATGGAGGAAAAAGAGAGAGATTACGCCTGGAAATTGGCTAAAAATTTTGATTCCCATCTGTTCCTTCTTCATGTCCTTGAGCTGCATGACTATAAATTCCCGCCCCGGGTCCTGGACGAAATGTTCGACAGTGTGAAAAAAAAGCTCAGACAAAGAAAAAAAAGAGAGAAAGAAGACATCAATGTGTATGAAGACGTGACTCATTCTGTTAATGCAGCCCTGGGAATCACGGATTATGCGGATGAGAAAAAAGCAGACCTGATCGTGATGTCCACCTATGTCCACAGCAAATGGGAACGGTTCTTTTTAGGGAGCACCACCGAAAAAGTCATCGGCTATTCCGCTATTCCAGTGCTTGCAATCCCCCCTTCTTATTGGGAGAAATAGAAGCGGATTTTTGCTTTAGATAAAAAAACTGACGCGGTTTCTCACCCCGCAGCGCAGGGGGTTTCCCGAAAAACGGGGGAGCGAGATTCTTTAAACCGCGTCAGTCATTCATTCCAGAAATTAGGTAAATGGGTATGACGGTACTGTATTTACTGGTTTTTGGTTTGGTAGAGTAGTTGGCACATCTCAACCAGTTTGATGAATTCAGCCCGATAACCGTGGGTGTCTTTGCCTTTTCCTTCCTGAGCCAGTTTTAAGATGCTTTCAAAATCAGTGCTTCCCTTGAACTCAGAATCCCTGAGAAGCATGCCAAATTCAGCCACGGCTGCAGAAAATTTGAAATCATCAGAAGCTTTGTCCAAGGGAATATCTTCATCTATAATCGGCACTTGGATGAGTTTGCTTTTATCTCCATCCGGTTCTTTATATCTCAATTTTACAGTCATGATTTCTGGGCTTTTGAATGCTTTGGGATTGATTTTTACATCCTGATACTTGAGGTCCCCGATCTCAGCCACTTCTTCATCTGAGCCATAAAGAATCACTTCATACAGAGCGGTCACGGAATGGCCTGAGCCCAGCTCCCCTGCATCCTTAGTGTCATCGGCAAAGTCCTCCTTATCCAGAATTCTGTTTTCATACCCGATCAGCCGGTACGCTTTGACTTTAGCAGGATTGAACTCGATCTGAATCTTCACATCTTTAGCAATGGTGAACAGAGTTCCTGTCAAGTCAGACATAAAAACTTTTTTGGCTTCCAAAATGTTGTCAATATAAAAGTAATTTCCATTTCCTTTATCTGCCAGCTGTTCCATCCGGTTGTCCTTGTAATTTCCCATGCCAAAACCCAGCACCGTGAGAAAAACACCTTTTTCCCTGTACTCTTCGATCATCCGCACCAGCTCTGAAGTGCTGCTCACGCCCACATTGAAATCACCGTCCGTCGCCAGGATCACCCGGTTGTTTCCGTTTGGAATAAAATTTTCCATGGCCGTCTTGTACGCCAGCTTGATGCCTGCACCTCCGGCTGTGGATCCTCCGGCTTGAAGCCGGTCCACAGCTTCAATGATCTCTGCCTTATTGGAAGCGGAAGTCGAAGGAAGAACCACACCTGCAGCTCCAGCATAAACCACAATGGAAACATTATCTTTTTGGTCTAACTCTTTAACCAGCAGTTTAAAAGCGGTCTGGAGTAAAGGAAGCTTGTTGGGAGCCCTCATGGAACCGCTCACATCCAAAAGAAAAACCAGATTGCTGGGATCCTGCTCCTCAGCTGTAAGCTCATGTCCCTGAAGCCCGATATGGATCAATCTGTGGTCTTCATTCCAGGGGCAGGAGGACATTTCTGCTGTGATTGAAAAGGGTCTGTTCTTGTTTGGAAGCGGGTAATCATAGTCAAAATAATTGATCATCTCTTCAATACGCACGGCATCTTTTAAAGGAAATTGATTGCTCCGGATAAAACGCCTCACATTGGCATAAGAAGCTGTGTCCACATCAATGGAAAAAGTGGATAGAGGATTGTGGAGGGTGTTAAAAAACCGGTTTTCATAGATCCGGGAATACTCTTCCGTATTATAGGGAGTGTAAACACTTGCAGGAAATTGAGCTGTTCTAGGGCTAGATAGAGGAGCTCTCTCAGCCACAACTCCACCCATAACACCTCCCACCACTCCCCCTAAACCTTTTTCGGAATCCTTCAGCATCAACACATCCATTTTAAGCTGGATATTGATTTCCACTGTGTTTTCAGAAGAGACCTTTATTCCTTTTTTCTCATAGGGGATAAATCCAGCGATCCCTGCATACAGGTCATAAGTCCCTGGATCGATATCCTTAAAATAAAAAGATCCATTGACATCTGTGGTGGTGGTGTATTCTTTTCCAGTTTGCTGCTCCACGATCTTCACCATCACTCCGGGGATGGTGCTGCCTTGGGTGTCCGTGACTTTTCCTTTAATCCCGGTCACTCCATTGGCCTGAAGAAACACCAGCGAAACCAAACTCAAAACCAACATTCCTAAAATTAAAACTTTTGAATAATTCTTGGCTTTCATTCTTTTCTCCTTGTGTTCAATTTGACCCGCTCTCTATTCATCCTTCTACCATAATATACAAACCAGCAAAACAATTATTCCATTTTTAACCTGAAATATTCATAAAAAAATGGCGATGCTTTCATCGCTAATTTATTTTCAGCGATATTCAAGATTTTTTTTAAGAGCCATTAACTGATAATTTTTTCTTGTTTTTATTTTCAATTTTAATCGCCATTTTTTACCATTGAGGCGAGCCGATATGAAATTTGGGTGTTACTTGTGCTCCGTTCAGATTTTTAACGCCATTCTTCTTCGTTTTTCTCGGCGCTTGCGCAACTCCCCCCGTCCGTGGGTCAAACATGCTCAGCGCCCGGCTTCGCCGGATACCCTCGAAAAACTCATCAGAAGGCTAAATCTTCAATGTCGCTTCAGCAACACCCAAATTTCTTAGGGATTAGTATTACCTCGACCCGTGAATAATCCAGGTTTATAAGATAAAAAAAAGAATGAGGGAAAAATTAAAAAATCAAGGATTCGCTGGCTTGAGTTTTGACATAAACCATGATCATCCGACTCACGATATAAATAAGAACACCAGCAATGGCAAACAAATACAAAGTCAAAAAAATCACACTAATCACTGACTTCTTCACTGACTCTGCCTTTAAAAAGAAAAGGTCAAAAATAGTTTTCCCAAAAAGGATAATCAAAATGGCAGTCCCACCAGCAGAACGGAATATATATCTTTTGGCATTTTCCAAATCCAATGACCCAATGCCCAAAAGAGGAAAAAGCAGCCATGCCGCTATAATCCACATGGCAATGACTATGATGAAACCAGTTTTATTCTTGATCAATCCAGTGTTTTCTTCCATCACAGCATTCTCATTATAGGATAACCCGTTATTTTTATGCAGAAAACCATTTCCCAATTTAGGTGTTTAATTTCAATCGCCATTTTTTTACCATCGAGGCGAGCCGATCTGAAATTCAGGAATGGCTTGTGCTCGATAAAGATGTAACAGGTTCAAGAGATGAATCTTATAGTAAGGGGATAGCGGTATTTCTCGCCGCTGTTGGCTTTGACTGCAGCCACAATCACAAACACAATGGTCAAAATACCGATTCCTATCAACAGAAAAATCCCGATGACCACCAGTATGAGCAAAGCCGCGATAATGGCATAGATAGTGATGGATATTTGGAAATTCAGACTCTCTTTACCCTGGTCATCGACAAATTCAGATTCGTCCTTTTTGATAAGCCAGATGATCAATGGGCCAATAACATTGCCAAAAGGAATCACAAATCCGGCTAGTGCTGCCAGATGGCAGAACATTCCCCAGTCTCTTTCTTGCTTTTGTTCCATTTTTTTCCCTTCAAAAATTATTTCTCAATTTTTATACCATAATTCAAAATAACAGTAAACATCTATATTCCCAAGGAAGCATTTCCAAAACCGTGATACACGTGAAGTATAATATTTATGAAGGGAAGAGAGCAAGGGATGAGGAATCCCTTGCTCTCTTCCCTCCTAATAACGTTAGGGAGCACAAGCCACTCCCTCAGATTTTTATATAAACAAAAGTAATAATTATTATCTTGGTAATAATAATAAGCTAACTTAACATTTTGAGCTTTTTCCACATTTTCACAAGGAAAAAGCCAGAAACCACGGCACTCATACTCAAGAGAGAAGCCAGCGTATACTTTCCATATATCCAGTAACCGGCTGCAAAAAGAGCACTGTACACTCCAAAACACCCCAGCACCAGGCAGAGAATGCCCTGGGGCACATCCCAGCTCTCCTCCTTGGGCTCCACAGGTTCCCCATCCTGCCTGGCTTTTTCCACCACTTTTTTCCAACCCGGACCTCCTGGTTTCACCATCCGGTAAAACGAGCGAAGGGTTTTTTTATCAGATGGGGAGGTCAGAAGAGTCACGCTGATCCAGCTCACGGTGGTGATTCCCACTCCTAACAATAACTGGAGATGAGTAGATATGGAAGGCAGACCCGTATGAGGATGGATCATTGAAAGGTAAACCGCTACCAAAAAAGAAACCCCCATAGCGGTGAGTTCGCTGTAAGGATTGATCCGCCACCAAAACCATCGAAGGATGAATAAAAGTCCTGTTCCAGCGCCCACTTGGAGTAAAATCTGGAAGGCCTGCAGAGCATTGCTCAAAAGCAGAGCCAGCAGCCCGGTCAAAATCATCAAGCCAACCGTGGAAATACGACCGGCAAGCACCTGTTTTTTTTCATCCGCCTGAGGATTGATAAAGCGTTTATAAAAATCATTGACCACATAGGAAGATCCCCAGTTTAGGTGAGTGGAAATGGTGGACATAAAAGCCGCAATCAAGGAAGCCACCACCAGTCCTAAAAGCCCGGTGGGTAGAAAGGTCAGCATGGCAGGATAAGCCATATCATGTCTGATCACATTGGAAGCCACATTGGGAAAAGCAGCCCTCAGAGATTCTAAATCAGGAAAAA
>DASRVI010000295.1:0-2554 GCA_035655135.1 Acidobacteriota bacterium
ATTTACCTTGAAATTCAGGCTTTCTTTTTTCCAAAAACGCTTCGGTTCCTTCTTTGCTGTCTTCAGTGGCACAGATTTCTCCGAACAGTTCAGCCTCAAGAAGAAGCCCATCATTTAAGGGTTTCTCCAGACCATTATTTATGGCTTGAATACTGTATTCAACAGCCTTAGGTCCGTTGGCAGCCATTTTTTGAGCTAATTTTTTGCAGGTAGGGATCAGTTCTTCTTGAGCAACAACCTGGTTAACCAAACCAATCCGATAAGCTTCTTGGGCATCAATGGTTTTTCCAGATAAGATCATTTCCATGGCCATGCCTTTTCCCACTAACCTGGAAAGTCTCTGAGTGCCTCCGAATCCTGGAATGAGTCCTAATTTGACTTCAGGCTGTCCCATCTTTGCGTTAACTGAGGCAATCCTCATATGACAGGCTAAAGCTATTTCTGTTCCCCCTCCTAAAGCATATCCATTAACCACAGCTATAACAGGTTTATTAAAATTTTCGATCAGGTTCATGAGTCTTTGACCCTCCATGACATACTTTTTGCCAGAAGAAAGGTCAAGTCCAGAAAGCTCTTTTATATCAGCTCCGGCTACAAATGCTTTTTCTCCAGAACCTGTCAATAAAACAACTTTCACTTCGCTGTCTTCCTGAAAAGATAAAAAAGCCTGATGAAGTTCATTGACAGTCTCTTGATTCAATGCATTTAATTTATCAGGCCTGTCAATGATGATCCACCCCATATTTTCTTCTTTCTCAATCTTCAAGTTTTTATATTCTCCCATTTTCTAATCTCCTTTCACCTGATTTATTCATAAAAAAATGGCGATGTTTTCATTAACTATTTATTTTCAGCGATATACAAGTTTATATCAAGAACAATGTTTTGAATGTCTTTTCTGTTTGTCTCTTTTATTTTAATCGCCATTTTTTTACCTTTTAGGCGAGCCGATCTTACTGCATCTGCTTCGTTACAAGGCATTCGTAGTGAAGTACCACGACTTCATGCCATGCGCCTCGCATCTGCAGCAACCTCGACTCGTGAATAATCCAGGTTCATTATTATCCTATATTTTTCTGGTATATTCTATATTTTTTATAAACCCGGCCTCCTATGGACATCACAAATTTATTCACCGCTTCGTTATCTTCAAGCTGCCAGGAAGTCTCAGCCCATGTGTATCCTTTTTTCAAGGCATTTTTATAGAGTCTTGAATAAAGAAGATAACTTAATCCAGTCATTTGATATTTCGGGATAATTCCAAATACCAAAACTCGGATCCCTTTTATCTTTTTCCGATTCAGAAGTAATTTGATGAATCCAAAGGGAAACAATCGGCCGTTCATATCTTTAAGCACTTCATTATAATTGGGAAGAGCAAATCCAAAACCAACAGGTTTGTCCTTTTCCTCTGCCAGCACAATAATATTCGGATCTGCGACCTGCTTTAATTTTTTGGCCATATGCTCCATCTCTTTTTCAGTCCAGGGCACGAAACCCCAGTTGTTCTCCCAGCCTTGGTTGTAAATATATTTAATTCTTTCAGCTTCTTCGTCCACTCTTTTCATATCCACACTTCTTAAGTTCAGTTTTGTTTGACTCTCAACTTTTTTCACTATAGTTTCCAGTTTCCTTTCCGCCATTTCATTTCTTTCCATAAGAAAAGCGTACAGGTCTTTGGCCTTTTTCATCCCGTATTCTTCCATTAGGTCCAAATAATAGGGGGGATTATAAGGCATCATGATCGCAGGGGGAGAATCAAAGCCTTCCAATAAAAAAGCACATTCATCATTCAACGACGCGTTTACCGGCCCTCTGAGAGTGTTCATTCCTCTTTGCTTTCCCCATTCACACACTTTATCCAGCAGAGATTTGGTGATATCTATATCATTGAAGCTTTCATAAAAACCAAAAAACACCACTTTTTCATGATTTCGGTCATTGTGATTTTCATCTAAAATAGCAGCTACCCTGCCTTTGAGCTCATTCCCATCATAAGCCAGAAAAAGTTCTAAATCTGCGTGTTCAAAAAAAGGGTGTTTTTGTTTGTCCAGCCGCTCCTTTATATCAGAAATAAGAGGGGGAACCCAATTTGGGTCATCTTTATACACCTTCCATGGAAAGTGAATAAATAATTTTTTTTCTTTCTTGGACTCAACCCTTTTTATCTGAATAACACTCATTTATGATTCCTCCTGATTTAAGTTATCTTATCAAATAAAGAATGTTTTTGCACGAATATTTTCTTATCTGAATCACCCCTGTTTAGCGAGCAGTCTGACCAAATTTTCTTTCTCAATAGAGAGCATTTTCAAAATTAACAATATATACGGAAAAAGAGATGCTTCCGTCTTAACAGTAAGCATTTCTAAAACCGTGATGAGTTTATTTGAAAAATAAGGGGGAGGGCAAGGGATTCGTCACCCGATCGATTCCCACATCGGTACCTCGGAGGGGTAAAGCTTTGCATTCCCCCTTCCGACGGTCGCTAAAGCTACCTGCCTCCCATTCTCGGGCTTAGGCCCTGCGACCAAGGGGACACACCCCCTTGGAA
>DASRVI010000296.1:0-2915 GCA_035655135.1 Acidobacteriota bacterium
AATTATTTTATTCATAACGAAGAGCATCAATGGGGTTAAGTTTGGAAGCTTTTTTTGCCGGGTAAAAACCAAAGAAAATACCCACAGACCCAGCAAACAAAAAGGCAAGCAGAATAGAACCAAATGATACAGAGGTTTCCATGCCCGCAAATTGAGAAATCAACCTGGAGCTTCCTACTCCCAGTAAAATCCCTAACAGACCTCCCATCAGACTCAGGACAATGGCTTCGATCAGAAACTGAAGCAAAATATCCCTTTCCCTGGCTCCCACTGACATCCTCACTCCTATTTCCCGGATCCGTTCCGTGACTGAGACCAGCATGATGTTCATGATTCCGATTCCACCTACCAACAGGGATATGGACGCTATGCCTCCCAATAAGATAGTCAGTACCTGAGTGGCTTCTGAAGCTCCCTCTTGGATATCAGCCATGTTTCTGACATTGAAATCATCCTCTGCCCCGGGAGCAATTTTATGCCTTACCCTCAAAATTTCCTCAATGTGCTCCTGTGCTCCAGCCGTCACATTTCCATTAACTGCAGACACAGCAATAGACTGGACATAATCAATACCCACCAATCGGGTTTGAGCCGTGGTGTAGGGAATAAATATCACATCATCCTGACTGAACCATCCAGAGGCTCCTTTGGGTTTCATGGTGCCAATGACCCGAAAGGGTATCTTTTTTATTCGGATAACCTGTCCGATAGGATACATGCCTTCAAAAAGATTGTTGTTGACCTCACTTCCTAGAACACAGACTTTTTGACCGCTTCTAACCTGGGATTCGCTGAAAAAAACTCCTTCCTCAATCTCCCAATTCCTGATTAAATGATATTTATCACCCACTCCATAGATAGAAGTATTCCAGTTTTTATTTGAATAGATAACTTGAGCCCTGGTGTTTACGTTTGGAGACACATGCTGAATCAGATCACTGTTTTCAACTAAAGCTTGGGCATCAGCTGCAGTAAGCGTATCATAAGAACCTCCTCCTCCATGGCGTCCTCGGAATTGTCGGCTTCCGGGCCTTACAAAGAGGAGGTTGGTCCCCATTTGGCTGAAGCGCTCCTCTACTTCATTTTTAGCTCCCTGTCCGATACTCACCATGGCAATGACCGCTCCAACTCCAATAATAATACCCAGCGCCGTTAAGAAAGTGCGCATTTTATTCCTGGTTAATGCTTTGAGAGCCACTTTTATAGTTCTTAGAATTTTCATGTCTCTCTCCTTTTCTCATTCTCAATAAGGCCGTCCCGAAGGTGAATAATATTTTCAGCATAAACCGTGACTTCAGGGTCATGTGTGACCAGAACAATGGTGATCCCGCTCTTCTCATGAAGAGTTTTAAAAACTTCCATGATATCTATTCCGGTTTTTGTATCCAAGTTGCCAGTGGGCTCATCAGCTAAGATTAAAGAGGGATTGTTGACCAGAGCCCTGGCAATCGCCACTCTCTGCTTTTCTCCCCCAGACAACTGGTTTGTTTTATGGTCTTCTCTCCCCTCGAGTCCGACCTGCTTGAGCGAATTCATGGCTCTTTCTCTGGTTTCCTTCGCGGGCACATTGGAATAGACAAGCGGCAGCTCAACATTTTCAAGGGCTGAAGTCCTGGCTAAAAGATTAAAATTCTGAAAAACAAACCCGATTCTCTTATTTCTTATTCCAGCAAGGCGATTTCTATCTAAGGTAGATACTTTCTCATTTTCAAGAAAGTATGTCCCTGTACTTGGTTTATCCAGGCACCCGATGATGTTCATCAAGGTGGATTTTCCAGATCCTGAAGGACCCATAATGGCAATCATGGCTCCACGTTTTATAGTGTAGGTGATGCCTTTGAGAGCCTGTAATTTGTTTTCACCCATAACATAAGTTTTGGTGACATTCTCTAGTTTTATAATGCTATTGTTCTCACTCATTTTTCTTTCCTATGTTTAACGAAGCATCCTCATCATAGGCGGCCCTCCTCTTCTTTCTTCACTAGCTCTTCCTTCGTCTATGATGACTTCCTGGCTATCTTCTAAATTGTCACTTTTTACTTCAGTATAAATGTTATCTGTTACTCCTGTACGTATAAACACTATCTTGAGTTTTCCGTTTTCGTCTTGGATCCAAACACTGGCCATATCTTTTCTTCTATTTTGAGCCAAGCCCAGTCCCATTCCCTGACCGCTTGTGTTAGAAGGATTTGCGTTTCTCATCTCAGCAAAGACTTCCATCATCACCTCTTGAGGAGGGCTGTATCTTAAGGCTGAATTGGGGACCCGCAGCGCGTTTTTGGCTTCACCCACAATGATAGAAACTGTGGCTGTCATGCCAGGTCTCAATTTGAGTTCAGGATTTTCAACCTTGACTATGGTGGGATAAGTCACCACATTGGATTCCACCACAGCAGAATATCTTACCTGCTCTACTTCACCTATGAATCCTTCATCAGGAAAAGCATCGACAGTAAATTTCACCTTCTGCCCTTCTGTAACTTTTCCAATATCTGCCTCATCCACTCCGCATTCCACCTGCATCTTTGTGAGGTCATTGGCTATCTGGAAAAGCACGGGAGCCTGAAAACTGGCAGCCACGGTTTGACCTACATTGTAATTGCGGTTGATCACCACGCCGTCGATAGGAGAACGGATAATGGTGTGGGAAAGGTCTACTCTGCTTGATTCAAGCTGAGATTTGGCCTGTTCGAGGCTGGCTTCCGCTGACTGCAAGTCAGCTTTGGCATTGAAATAATTTGCCTCAGCGCTTTCCTTCTCCTCAGTCGATACCAACTCTCTCTCAAAAAGTTCCAGAGACCTGTCCATCTGTCTCTTGGCATTCTGAAGGGTGACTTCGGCCTTCTCTAACCGAGCTTGAGCACTCTGGTAATTGGCTTCATTTTGGTTGGCTCTAGTCTGAAAAAGCTCTGGGT
>DASRVI010000297.1:0-6032 GCA_035655135.1 Acidobacteriota bacterium
TCACTTAACCTTGAATCCAAAAAAGGCGTGGTGGTGAATAATGTGGATCCTGGCTCACCTGCAGATAAAGCAGAGCTCAAACGGTATGATGTTATCACCGAATTAGACGGTGAACCAATCAAAGACGGCAATGACCTACAGTTTAAAGTAGCGGAAATCAAACCCGGGACCACGGTTGATCTGACCATTATCCGTGACGGAAAGAAAAAAACAATCCCAGTAAAAATAGCAGAAAAAGAAAGCGATACAGAAACAGCCCCCCAAAGCTCTTCTGGAAAGGATATTGGGCTTAAGGTGCAGGAAATGACATCCAGTATTGCCCGCAGATACGGTTATCAAACCGAAAAAGGTTTGATCATCACAGAAGTGGAACGCTATAGTGAAGCCGACCGGAAAGGTCTGGAAACCGGTGACATCATTCTGGAAGTCAACCGGCAGAAAGTCGACCGCATCCAAGACCTAGAAAGGATCATCAAAAAACTCAAACCAGGAGAACCCATTCTGCTTCTGATAAGAAGAGAAGACAGACGAGGAGGATCTCAAGACTTTATGGTCACATTAAGGATGCCTGAATGAAGTTTACCAAAGTCCACTCTTTAGGAAATGATTTTCTGGTTGTAGACGAAGACATCAGTCCAGCCATTTCTGAAAAGGAAGCTTTTGTCAGACAGATTTGCAAAAGACACACAGGAGTGGGAAGCGACGGACTTCTTTTTATTTCAACCCGGGATAAAAACAAAAGCATTTTTGACCTAAGGATATTCAATTCAGACGGAACAGAACCGGTTATGTCTGGAAGTGGTCTCCGGTGTGCTTCAGCTTTCCTTTATAGAAAGAAAAAAATCAACTCCCAGCGGGTTATTCTGAACACAACCATTGGCAGTCGAGAATGCGAGATTATAGATCAAAAGAACAACTGGTTTCAAATAAAAATTGAAATGGGAACTCCTCAATTTACCTCTCAAGAAATACCCTTTGACGATGGAAGCTTCCATAAAAAAGTAGTTGATTACCCGCTCATAATCAATAAGAAAACATTTCCCATAACACTTGTATCCCTTGGAAATCCCCACTGTGTTATGTTTTTTGATCGGTTCCCAGCTCGTATCGAATGGCAGCAGCTAGCTTATGAAATTGAATTCCATCCCTTTTTTCCTAGGAAAACCAATATCGAATTCACTCGGGTCATTAATAGAAAAGAAATCGAAGTGATGTTCTGGGAAAGAGGAGTGGGAGAAACACTTTCTTCTGGAAGCGGTTCCTGTGCAGCAGCTGTGGCTTCTATGCTCAAAGACCTTACTGAAAACACAGTGAGTGTTAAAACCAGCATGGGGATCACAACTGTGGAATGGAATGAAGAAAAAGTTCACCAAACAGGATCAGCTCAAATTGTGTTTGATGGAGATTATTTCTCTATATAACCAGATAACCAGCCTTTATTGTTCGGATGATTTGGAGAAGTGCTGATATCCCTTAATATCAAGTTTTTCTTTGTGGCCGTCTTTTCTGACTAAATATATATTTTTTCCTGTTGTGATTTTTCCGATTTCTGATAACTGATATTCTTTCGTTAATGAATCGATCCGATACTTTTTATGTTTGGGCACAGTAAATAAGAGGTTATAATCCTCTCCTCCATGCATACATATCTCCATCACATCATCCTGAAATAATTTCATCTCTTTGGAAAAAGGTATTCGGTCAACAAAAATCTCAGCTCCGACCCCACTCTCTTCACAAATATGATTCAAATCCACAGAAAGTCCGTCACTGACATCAATCATGGACGAAGCTGTTTTGTTTTTAGAAATCGCTTTTCCCAAAACCACTTGAGGGTAAGGATTGAAAAAAGCCTTCAAAAAAATATCCTTTTCTTTGTCTTCTCCCAACTGGATGCCCTTTTTAACAAGCTGTAGCCCCTGGGCTGAATCACCCAGATTTCCTGAAACATAAATCAAGTCACCTGGCTTCGCACCGCTTCTTTTTATGATATGTTTCCCCTCTCCTATGACAGTCACAGATATGGAGATGACTTCAGCTTGACAAATATCCCCTCCTGCTAAAACCACATCAAACTCTTCACAGGCAGATTTGATGCCCGCCATAAATTCTTCCACCCATTCTGTGCTTGTTTTCCCAGGCAGTCCTAAGCCTAAAAGCGAATATAAAGGGCAGCCACCCATGGCAGCGATGTCACTCAAATTGACATTGAGGCTCTTGCGTCCCAAAAAAAAAGGAGGATGCCGGTCTCTATAAAAATGCGTTTTCTCTAAAAGAAGATCTTTGGTGAGAATGAATGATTTTTTGCCGGTTTTAATGACTGCCGCGTCATCTCCAATACCCAGCATTAACCCTGGCTTTGAGGTTAAAAACTCTTTTTTGATTTCTCTTATCAGAGCTTTCTCAGTGATGTCATTAATTTTCATAACATAAAAAATTACACCAAACCTATTCTCTTTTACTAACTTTTCACTAAAACATTCTCAAAAATTTCTTTGATATCCTCCACAAAAACAATATCCAGCTCTTTTGTCACTTTCTTGGGAATATCGTTCAAATCTTTTTTATTGGCTTCCGGCAGCAGCACTTTTTTCAATCCAGCACGCCGCGCAGCTAGAACCTTTTCCTTTATGCCGCCCACTGGAAGGACATTTCCTCTCAATGTGATCTCACCTGTCATGGCTACATCTTTCTTTATTTTTCTGTTGGTGCATACAGAAATCAATACCGCAGCCATGGTCACCCCTGCAGAAGGACCGTCCTTAGGTATGGCCCCTTCAGGAACATGGATATGGAAGTCATTTTCAGCAAAGACTCTGCTGTCAATACTGAAATCCTTGGTATGGGCTTTGGCATAGGAAAGAGCAGCCTGAGCCGACTCTTTCATCACATCTCCTAAGGATCCAGTCAAAGACAATTTTCCTTTTCCGACTACTTTTATTGCTTCCACAAATAAAATCTCTCCACCGGCTGCGGTCCAGGCCACACCTGTGGCCACTCCTATCTGGTCATCTTTTAAGACCTGATCTTTGAATATCTTATGCGGTCCAAGATATTTTTCAATATCTCCAGCTCCTACCTCAGTCATCGTTTTTCTGCCCTCTGCAACCTTTCGCGCCACCTTCCGGCATATGGAAGCAATTTCTCTCTCTAAATTTCTCACCCCAGCTTCTCTGGTATATTGAGAAATGATCTTCTTTATCGCTCCTCTGGTTATTTTTATGTTCTTATCTTTCAAGGCATTTTCTCTGACCTGTTTAGGAACCAGATACTTCAGTGCGATCTGAAGCTTTTCTTCTTCTGTATAACCGGGCAGATGCAGGATCTCCATTCTGTCCCGAAACGCCGGCTGTATAGGATCCAAAAGATTTGCGGTGGTGATAAACATGACCTTGGATAAATCAAAAGGAACTCCCAAATAATGGTCTCTGAATGTATTATTCTGTTCAGGGTCTAAGACTTCTAATAAAGCGGATGAAGGATCTCCTCTGAAATCAGCACCGATTTTATCCACCTCATCGATCATAAAAACAGGATTGTTGTTTCCGCAGCGCCGAATTCCCTGGATAATCCTTCCAGGCATCGCTCCCACATAAGTTCTCCTGTGACCCCGTATCTCTGCTTCATCCCTAACTCCTCCTAAAGAAAGTCGGAGGAATTTTCTTCCCAATGCCCGGGTTATACTCCGGCCTAAAGAAGTCTTCCCTACTCCAGGAGGTCCCACAAAACACAATATGGGCCCTTTTATTTTCTTAGACAGCTTTTTAACACCCAAATACTCCAGGATCCTTTCCTTCACCTTTTCTAATCCATAATGATCCTCATCCAGGATTTTCTTTGCTTTGTTCAAATCCTGATTGTCCTTACTGCTCTTGTTCCAAGGCATAGCAAACATCCAGTCCAGATAATTCCTCACCACTGCTGTTTCAGCAGACTCAGGATGCATCTGGGAAAGCCTGTTGATTTGTTTCTCCAGCTCTTCTTTGACCTCTTTATCCACCCGAAGCTTTTTTAATTTACTTCGGTAGGCATTGATCTCTTCCTGAATCTCACTTCCTTCTCCTAATTCTTTTTGAATAGCTTTGAGCTGCTGCTTCAGAAAATAATTTCTCTGAAGCTTATCCATCTCTCCCTTTGCTTCGCTGCTGATCTTTGACTGAACATCCAGCATCTCAATTTCTTTGGTTAAAAGCTCATACACTTTCTTAAGGCGCTGATAAGGGTCCACAATATCCAATAAATTTTGGGCTTCTTTGACCTTCAGATCCAGATTTGCGACTGTAAGGTCAGCCAGCCTTCCAGGCTCTTCCACATTGGAAGCCAGGATCATGATCTCAGGAGGCACGTTTTTCCCTAAAGTAGAGGCTCTTTCCAGTCCATCTCTGACATTCCGGCAGAGAGCCTCCACTTCTATAGGCCTTTCTTTTTCTTTAGGTTCTTTTAGAGCCTTAACATTGGCTTCATAGTAAGGCAGTTTCTCCTCCAGCTCATCTAACTTTCCTCTGATCAGTCCCTGAGCCAGTATTCTGATTCGGCCATCCGGGAGCTTCAGCATCCTCATGATTAAGGCCACAGTGCCTATTTCATAAACATCATCTTTCTTGGGTTCTTCTATCTCCAGGTCCTTTTGGGTGACCAAAAAGATCATGCGGTTTGAAGAAAGAGCTTTATCAATTGCTTTTTTTGATTTTTCTCTTCCTACAAAAAGGGGTATTACCATATATGGAAACACCACAATATCTCGAAGCATGAGCACAGGAAGCTTTTTAGGAACTTCTAACTTCTCTTCCTGTTCTTCGATGAGATCTTCGAGTTGAGCGTTTGATTCTTCGTTCTTTTTTTCCATTTCTCATTCCTCCATTCTTTTTTCTCTAATCACAGGTTTCACTGTTCATGGTGTTATTTTTTTCTAATCATCTCAATGGTCAAAATCCCGTTCTCAATGCTTGCTTCTGCCTTTTCCGGATCCACAGAATAAGGCAGAAAAATGAAGCGGGAAAATTGACCGTATTCCCTTTCCAGCCTGAAATAATTGATCCCTGTCTTTGGCACTTTGTCTTTTTTAACTCCTTTGATCTCTATGCTGCTGCTGGTCAAGCGCACTGTTATATCCTCTCTTTTTACTCCGGGCAGTTCCACTTCAATAATCAATTTATTCTCTTTTACAGCAATGTCAACAGCAGGAATCCATGTTTCTTCCAAACTAAGAAGGTTGTTTTTATTGGCGTGAATTTGATCTAATTTTTTTCTCTCTCCTCTTTCAATTGAAATGATTTTTGAGACAGTTTTGATTTTTTTTGCCATTAGAATTTTATACAGGCAATGATAGAATTACGGCTGCTCTGTTTCCCCTATTTTTCTTTAAGAAGACGATCCAACTCTTGTTTAAACTCAAGAACATCTTTGAATTCCCTGTAAACAGAAGCAAATCTCACATAAGCTACTTTATCAAGTCTTTTCAGTTTATCCATCACGATCTGACCGATCTCCGAAGCACTGATTTCCTTCCCAGGCCTTTCTTGAAGAGTGCTTTCAATCTCTTCCACAATTTCTTCCAGCTCAGAAATAGGGACCGGCCTTTTTTCACATGCCTTGATCAGTCCCTTTAAAAGTTTGTCAGCATCAAAGCTCTGGCGCTTTCCGTCTTTTTTGATGACCATATAAGGAATTTTCTCTATTTTTTCATAGGTGGTGAACCTCTTGTGACATGAAAGGCATTCCCGTCTCCGTCGAGTGGTCAGACCGTTCTGGCTTTCTCTCGAGTCAATGACCTTTGTTTCTTTACACTCACAATAGGGGCACTTCATTAACCTGATTTCTCTCCTATTTTTTTTACCTGAAACAGAGACAATCCTTCTTTCCATAATATAGCATAACCTATCAAACATGTCACCACCACCTGGAGAGAATGAATCACAATAGTCATGCCAAAGGCCAGATTGTTGTTGATATCAAAAAATGTGGTGAGTCCCAATCGGCTGAAATAATCAAATCCTCCCACCATCCCAGGCGTGGGAATAGAGGCTCCCACC
>DASRVI010000298.1:0-6523 GCA_035655135.1 Acidobacteriota bacterium
CATAGGAGGGTGATTTTTCTCTGCAGGCTTGTGAGAAAAAAATAAGGATGGAGACAACTCCAATTACTTTCAATGTATTTTTTAAATTCATGGGATTGTTTTTCCTTTTCTATGAATTATAGGGGTCGAAAAGGGGGCTGAACTCAAATTTCTTTCCAGGCTTTGAAATCTTCCCAAAAAAATATTCAGGGTCATGATTCAAGGCAATAATCCAGTCATTTTCCACAGCCTGTTTTAAGAATTTTTCTTTGTTTTGGAGTGTCTTCACTGGATAGAGGTCATAGCTCATCACATAAGGCAGATTCACATGAGAAGAAGTAGGAATCATATCCCCCAAAAAATAGAGAATCTCTCCTTCAGATTCCACTTTTATGATTTGATGAGAGGAAGTGTGCCCTTCTGTAAGCATTACAAAGACCCCGTCTGTGACCGGACTGTCTCCCTCAACCAGTTTTAACTGTCCGTAATCTTTTAGGGGAAAAAAAGCGCTTTTGATATAACTGGGCCTGTCTCTAGCGCCCGGATCCAGGGCATTTTCCCATTCTCCTTTCTGGATAACATATTGGGCATGGGAAAAGGTTGGGACAAATTTTCCCTGTTGATTCATGAATGTATTCCCCCCACAGTGATCAAAATGGAGATGGGTGTTTATGACAAAATCAATATCATCTGGGGAATATCCTCTCTGTTCAAGAGCCCCAACCAGGCCAGGCTCTCTTTCCACAGAATAATGATCATAAATCTTTTTTTTAATATTCTTCCCTATCCCGGTGTCCACCAGAATCAATTTATCTAGAGTGTCGATCAATATGGAATTAAGTCCCAGTTTGATCCGGTTTAAGGAGTCTGGTTTATAAACTTTTTCCCACAGGACTTTGGGAACCACTCCAAACATGGCTCCTCCGTCCAGACGGAAAAATCCATCTCTAAGACCGTAAACCGTGAATTTTCCTAAAGAAATCTTATTTAGACTCATTTAAAAGAAATTCCAGATCAAGGACCATGTCTTTTCTATTGTATTCAGCCAATTCAACTTCGCCGGTGTCCATGCGGATGGCATCCTCCGGGCAGGCCTCCACACAGAAACCACAAAAACAGCAGCGGGAAAGATCAATGGTAAAAGTGGATGGATATTTCTGTATTTCAGGGTCCGGGTCCTCGGCAGCTTCAATATAAATGCATTCAGATGGACAGACTGTCTCACACAGCTTGCATGCCACACACCGGGGCTTTCCATCTTCTCTTTTCATAAGACGGTGAAGGCTGCGGTGCCTTTCAGCAATTTCGCTTTTTTGTTCAGGATATTGAATGGTGAAGGCGCCTTTTCTCTTTGTCTTTATTCCAAACAGATTCAAAGTATGAAAGAAAATATTAACGATAAAATGACGCGCTGTGATAACGCTCCCTCTTATGATCTCAAAGAAATATCCAAATAATCTAAACATTTTATAAACTCATAAAAAAAGCTGTGGCTGCAATATTAAAAAGGCTTAAAGGAATTAAAAATTTCCATCCAAAGTCCATGAGCTGGTCATATCTAAACCGGGGATATGTCCACCGGACTAATATCTGCAGCCAGCAGAAAAAGAACACTTTCAGATTAAACATAATCACTTGAAACAACACCACAATGCCGTGAGGAAGCAGCCATTCTCCTCCCCAAGGAAAATGGAATCCATCCCCATACAACCAGGGCACATGATATCCACCAAAAAACAGGGTTGTGAGCAGGCAGGCAATGATAAGGACTTTCATGAAATCAGTGAACATGTAAAGCCCGTATTTTAAGCCCCCGTACTCTGTGAAAAATCCCACAATTTCTGACTCTCCTTCAGGAAGGTCAAAGGGCACTCTTTCCGACTCAGCCATGGCTGCCATAATAAAAATAATAAATCCAAGAGGCTGGAGAAAAATGCCCCATTTGGGAAGCCATCCAAATAAAAGCTCTTTTTGAAAACCCACTATTTCAGAAAACTGCAGAGAAGGGAAAACCATAATGATGCCAATAAGAGACAGTCCAAGAGCCACTTCATAGGAAATGAGCTGGGCAGAACCTCTTAACCCTCCCAGCAAAGTCCATCTGTTATTAGACACCCATCCGCTTAAAATCACCCCATATATGCTCAAGGCAAGAAGAGCCAGAACAAAAAGAATGCCTACATTCAGGTCAACCACCTGAAGCTTGATTTCTCTTCCCCCTATCATGAGATTGCTGCCAAAAGGAATGGTGGAAATGGTCACCGCCACAAAAAAGAAAGATAGGAAAGGAGCCAGATTATGGAGAAATCTCTTGGAAAAAGTGGGAGTGAAATCTTCTTTGGTCATCATTTTAATTGCATCGGCCATAGGTTGGAAAAGACCTAAAATTCGAATCCCGAAAAAATTGGCCCGATTCGCTCCGACTCTATCCTGCATCACAGCACTTTCTTTTCTTTCAGCCCAAGTTAGATAAAGAGAAAGCACGAGAAACCACACAATAGCCGCAATAAACTTAACCAGAATTATCAATGCATCAATCACTTTATGTCCTGAAAAATTTTATTTCATCCTTCATGCTTTTAAACACATCCAAAGATGACCGCATTTTGACATATGATTTAAAATCAATGTCCAGCTCTTTCCCTAAAGAAATCAGCCACTTCCATTCAGCCTGGGCTTCTCCGGGAGGAGAGAGAACCGGACCAAAATGCTGGACTTTTCCATCTATATTAGTATAGGAACCTGTTTTTTCAGCAGATACTGCTGTGGGTATGACCAGATCAAAGTCATCATTCCACTTTCTTTTAAAGGGAGTAAACAGTATTTTTGTTTTTATTTTCTTTAGTTCAGGAGTCAGTTCAGTGATGGTCCCTAAATCAAAAGGAGATGTCCAGAAAACAATCAAAAGCTCTGTATCCTCAAATAATTCTTTTTCCTCAAGCTGATCGAATTGAAAGCCTATTTCTTCAGTCCCTTTTTTATTGGGAGTGCGGTCTTCTGTGAGCAGCAAATCGTCTTTTTCTCCCTGGGCCTGCTCCGGAAAAAACACTTTCTTTAACTTCAGATCGTCGGTGAATACCTTTTTAGTGAGAAACAGCTCTTCATTGGTAAGCCAGGTGTTTAAAATCACACCCATCCACTGTAATTTATTTCTATAAATGAGCTTTTTTATTTTTTCATTGATGTATTTCACAGCTTCTTCTTTATCACCGGATAGGTCTCTTTCCTTGTGGGCCATAAATTCTGTTCTGTCTTTATCAATATAGGAATATCCATAACGCCCGATATCACAGATCCAGTATCCCTTTTCCTTGGCATTCTCATCCCTGGATGTGACTCTGGAGGAGATCCGGTAAACTCTTTTAGGAACCTCAAAACGGGCAAATCCAGGATGATATTCGATAAAAATCTGGCATCCCCTGGCGCACAGAGGGCAGATAGAGGCGCCTTTTTCTAAAAACCAGTTTCGGGTTTTAAAACGAAAATCTTTATCGGTTATGGCTCCTACAGGACACAATTCCACCAGATTTCCAGCGTAATTGTTATCTATAACCTGCCCATCAAAGACCCCGATTTCTGAATGAACGCCCCGGTTAAACACTCCCAACTCATTTGTTTTAGTGATATCTCTCAGGAAACGAACACACCGAGTGCAAAGAATGCATCTTTCCCTATCTAAGATCAATCCTTTTCCAATATTGACTTTTTTATCTTTTCTTTCTTTTTCTTCCTGGAAACTGCTTTCAAACAAACCATATTCCTCATAATAATCCTGGAGCGTGCACTGACCTGCCTTGTCGCATATGGGACAGTCCATGGGATGTTCTGCCATGAGAAATTCAAGCACTCCTTTTCTCGCTTCAATGACATCTTTTGTTTCAGTGTAGATTTTCATTCCTTCTTGGACTTGAGTGGCGCAGGCCAGTTCGAGACAGAGATGCCCTTCGATTTCTACCAAACACATCCGGCAGCTTCCCTCTGGAGGAAAAGCCTCATGATAGCATATATGGGGAATATGAATCCCTGCTTTTTCTGCGGCTTTCAGCACTGTGGTCCCTTCTTCGACTTTAATGGGACGGTCATTAATGAAAATTTCTACCATCTGCTTTATCCTTTGATTTCTGCCTTAAGTTCCTTTCTGAATTTTTTGACAACAGCCAAAATAGGCATGGCTGCCGCATCTCCCAAGGGACACAGAGTTCTCCCCAGCATATTTGAGGCTAACTTTTCTATGTTGTCTAAATCGTCTTTTTTGCCTTTTCCTTTATAAATTCGAGTCACAATCTTATTTATCCATGAGTTCCCGATCCGGCAGGGAGTGCACTGACCGCAGGATTCATGAGAATAAAACTGAGTGATTTTTCTTAATACATCAATGATAGAGACATCTTCATCTAAAACAATCACAGCCCCTGAACCCAGCATGGAATCCGCTTTAGCAAGTGATTCACAGTCCATAGGAATGTCTATTTCATCGGGTTTCAGTATGGGTGAAGACATTCCACCCGGAATCACAGCCTTGAGTTTTTTCCCAGACTTCATTCCCCCGGCATGAGTGTAAATCAGCTCTTTTAAAGAGGTTCCTACAGGAAGCTCATAAATTCCCGGTTTTTTAACTTTTCCGCTGACTCCGAAAATACGGGTACCTCCATCTTCAGCAAGTCCCTGTTTGACAAACCACTCAGCCCCTTTTTCCATGATGTGGGGAATATTAGAGAGAGTTTCCACATTGTTGATCACAGTAGGGCTTTGAAAAAGACCAATAGCCGCCGGGAACGGAGGTTTTAACCGGGGATTTCCACGTTTTCCCTCTAATGACTCTAAGAGCGCGGTCTCTTCTCCACAGATATAAGCTCCGGCTCCCCTGTGAACAAAGACATTCAGGTCAAATCCGGTCTTGAGAATATTTTTTCCGATAAATCCTTTATCTTCCGCTTCTGAGATGGCTAATTCCAGACGCTGGGCTATATTTTCATATTCTCCTCTTATGTAGATAAAAGCGGTGTGAATTCCCACACAAAAACAGGTGATGACAATCCCTTCTAACAGCATATGGGGATTGTGACTCATGATGTACCTATCTTTAAAAGTACCAGGTTCTCCTTCATCCGCGTTCACACATAAGTATTTGGGCTTATCCACATCCTTTGGAACAAATCCCCATTTCACTCCAGCAGGAAAACCAGCTCCTCCCCTTCCCCGGAGATGAGCGGCTTTGACTTCTTTGAGCACATCTTCGGGTTTGAGCTTTTTGAGCACCTTAGTCAGAGTTTTGTACCCTCCTTTTTTCATGTACACCCCTATTTTATAGAGATGTTCCACGTCAAAATCTTTGGTGAGCACTTTTTCCAACACTTTATTCATCCAGTTCCTTGAGTATTTTATCTATTTTTTCCTTATCCAGATGACCGTAATAATCAGTATTGACCATCATGTTAGGCGCTTGTTCGCAAGCCCCCAGACACTCAACTGTGGTCAGAGTGAATTTCCCGTCATCAGAAGTTTCCCCTGGTTTAATACCTAATTTTTTACTTAAATAATCAATGAGTCTCTCAGCTCCCATAATGGAGCAGGTTAGATTCGAGCAAACCTGTATATGATATTTTCCTAGAGGCTTTTGGCTCAGCATAGAATAAAAGGTGACCACTTCTCTCACTTTGACTGGTTTAATTCCCAGTAATTCAGCCACTAATTTTTCTTCTTCATCAGAAATGAAACCCTTTTCCCTCTGGATCAAGTGGATCACAGGAAGAATAGCTGCTTGTTTTTTAGGATACCTGGCTATAATTTCCTTTATTTTCTTCTGAGTGCTTTTGGTGACCTCAGGGCTCATCTGTCCAATTCTCCTCCGATCATATTAGTGGATCCAAATGTGGGAATGACATCTGCTATATAATGACCTTTGATCATATGTTCTAAAGCTGAAACAATGTGAAAACAGGGCCCTCTTAAATGGAGACGGTAGGGTTGATCTGTTCCGTCTGAAACAATGTAATAACCCAACTCTCCGCTCCCTCCTTCCACAGAAAAATAAACTTCTCCTTTAGGAGGCCGGATGCCGTGACCTTTCATGAAAAATTTAAAATGATTGATCAGGCCTTCCATATTGGTATAAGTATCCTCTTTGGGGGGCACTTTGACCCCTTTTGAAGAAGTCAATATGCTGGGATATTTCTCCTTTTCAGAGCCTTTTAGATTAGGGGAAAGTTTTATTTTTTGATCAGGCTTTTTGGTTCGAGACATCTTTATGGCTTCAGCAGGCTCAATTTCCCCTTTGACTTCAGACACGCTCTCCGGCATTTTTTCAAGGCACTGCTCAACAATTCTCAGGCTCTGCTCCATTTCTTTCATGCGCACCATATACCGGTCATAATTATCCCCGTTTTCACCCAAAGGAACCATAAAATCTATTTGATCGTAGACCAGATAAGGATGAGCTTTTCTCACGTCATACTTCACCCCAGAGGCTCTCAAGCAAGGACCCGTGAAACCGAAGTTAATCGCCATGTCAGGAGGGACCACAGCCACATCCCGGGTCCGGTCA
>DASRVI010000299.1:0-2218 GCA_035655135.1 Acidobacteriota bacterium
AATTGGAGAAGAAAGGCATCCCCTATGTCCGGGAGTATGAAATGCCTGTGATGTATAAAGAGCAACAGGTGGGGACATGAAGAGTTGACTTTCTAATTGAAAATGTGGTCATGGTGGAAATGAAAGCGGTGGGTGTACTGGAGGATGTCCATCTCGCCCAGGCGAAAAACTATCCGGAGGCATATGGTCTTGAAACCGGCCTGCTCATAAACTTTGGTGCGCAAAGCCTGGAGTTTAAGCGGTTGTTTAATAGCAAGGGGAACCAAGATTGACTGGATTGATGCAGGATTTTACCGGATTTTCGGGATTGGGAGAAATGACAAAGACAGAGCTTCATAATTTGCATACTAAGCTATTGAGAATTTCAGGAGGCTCCAAGGCAATGGCTCATGAATGGCAGACCACTTAAAGAGATCGAAGCGCTTTAATATTGAAAATTTTAGAATAACTTAATTGACCGTAAATCTAGGTGGTCACAAAAGCGATTATATCGTGAATTATAACTCTAATTGATTAAATTATCTTTGTGAAAAGGCGAGCACCTAACAAATTCGAAATTTTTAAACACGGCAGCCGCTGGGTTCGTGCGGATTTCCATCTGCATACTGAAGCAGATAAAGAAGCATTTACTAACTGGAATGATGAAGAGAAAAGATCTTTTAAAAAAGAATATACTCGTTCTTTAAAGGGATCTGGCATTCAAGTTGGAGTTATTACCAATCACAATAAATTTGATTATGGGGAATATAAATCTTTACGTCAGGAAGCACGGAAAGAAGAAATCTTTTTATTGCCGGGTGTTGAGTTTTCCGTAAACGACGGTCAAAGTGGTGTGCATGTCTGTATTGTTTTCGAACCTGGTTCCTGGTTGCCTGGGGAAGATGATTTCATTAATCGATTTCTGAATGAAGCATATCCGAATCTCACAGAACTGCAGCGTGCAAACAGAAACGCTCATAGCGATTGGAACTTGAAAGAGCTCCTGGACAAATTAAACGAACATCATGAGCGATATCAGCGGGATTCATTCGTTATTCTGGCTCATGTAGATCAGGAGAAAGGCTTTTTCAATGAATTAAATGAAAGCCGGATCGAATCTCTCTTCAATGAAGCGCGATTTAGAGACTATGTGCTGGGTTTTCAAAAAGTCACCAGGCGGGATACACAGGCGATTATTCAAAAATATTTTGATCATAAAGCTCCGGCACTTGTTGAAGGATGTGATTGTAAAGGATTTGACTCCATCGGGAAATCACGCCAGGAAGAGGGGGAGCAGGTTCAGAGTTTTATCAAAATCGGCGATTACAATTTTTCAGCTATTAAGTATGCACTTATTGATTCCAAAAGGAACCGACTCGGTTCGAATCCCCCTGAACCAGAAAATGCTTTTTTAAAAAGTGTGCGATTTGAAACCGCTGCTGATGCCCCACTCGCAAAGCGAGAACTTCACTTTAATCCTGATTTGAATTGTTTGATAGGAATACGGGGTAGTGGAAAATCAACCGTGTTAGAGGCAGTTCGTTATGGTTTGAATAAAAAGCTGGACAGAGAAACAAGTAAAGACCGGGAGTATAAAGAAGATCTTATTAAATATACCCTGCGAAGTGGCGGGAAGATAATTCTGGAGCTTGAAAACAGGCACGGCCAGGAGTATCGCGTCGAACGCATTTATGGCGAACGCCCCACAATTTACCGGAACGATACAGCCTTGCCTCCGATGAATATTGACGAGAATCTCATCAGTGTACTATATTTCGGCCAGAAGGACTTATCAGAAATAGGAACAGAAGGCTTTAGCCAGAGTCTGATGGAAAAATTTTTCGGCGCTGAGGTGGGCCCCCTTCGGGAACAAATTGAAGAACAAGAAAAACAGATCCTCCGGTTACTTTCTGAAAGCCATCGAATAAAAGAGGTCTCGTCGAAAATCCAGGAAACCGACGAAGAGATTGCCGCTTTGAAAGAACGCATGAAGATTTTCAAAGAGAACAAGGTGGATGAGAAGCTGAAGCGGCAGGTTCAATTCAACCGGGACCGGGCCCATTTAAACCAGATGTTGGAGACCGGGGAAGGGGTTTTCAACGAACTATCCCGGGTCATAGAAGAATACGAAGAAGGATTTGACGAACTAAAAAATTATGAGAGCCAGGAAAACGCCGAACTTTTTAAGAGGGCATTTTCCACATGGGATGCATTATATAATAAAGTAAATGAAATCAAG
>DASRVI010000300.1:0-3543 GCA_035655135.1 Acidobacteriota bacterium
CAGGTTGAGATTTGATTTTTTTTGGAGATTTTTGGCCAGCTCTCTATATTTTGATACTGGCCATCTCTTTGCTGAGCCGTAATAAGCCCCGGGATTGAGGACAACCAGCTTTTCCTGAGGATCTATATCAAAGGAAAGAAGGAACTCCTTTGCCAAATCCTTTTCTTTTTTTGTTACAGAAAGGTGCAGTTTTGGAGGACTGATCTTTAATCCGAGCCCAGAGATAATGTTTTGATAGTATTGGACTTGATGCGTCTTTTTTCTTGGGTTTTTATTTGAAACTGACTTCGTTAGCAGGATCCGTCGACCTTCTTTTTTATATCCCCATCTTTCTGGAATTCCTGCCATATAAAATAGAAGTGCGGATATAAAAGAATTAGTAAGGAGAAGGCCTGCATCGAATTCATGCTTTTTTAGTTTTTTAGCTGTGGATTTAAGGCTTTTCAAATCATTTTTGTCAGGGATAATGAGAATATTATCTACAAATTCCAGGTTAAGAAAAACATCTTTCACCCAGTTTTTAGCCACTATAGTGATGCTGGAGTCAGGAAAATTTGTTTTTAAGCTCCTTATGCTGGGAATTGCAAGTATAGAATCCCCTATCCAATTTGGAGCGCGAACAGCTATCCGCATCTTAGCTATCTTTTTCCGATTTGTTTTAGGTTTTTATTTTTTCTGATTTATTTTCTTTTGAAGCATGCTTAACAGCTGATGAGCCATTTTTCTTGTTTTCGGAGGAAGAGGATGAATGGAGATCTGGGGGATGACTGGCATAGTCTGTGACATACCAACCAGAGCCTTTAAATTTGATGGCTGGCGTGGACAACAGTTTTACAAGGACACCTCCACAATAAGGGCATTTTTTAGGAGCGGTTTCCCCCACTTTCTGTATTATTTCGATTTTTTTATGACATTTTGAACATTCATATTCATATAAAGGCATTGTAGCCTCCTAAAAATAAGCGATTATTATAGCAGAAATTACAATCTTAGTAAAAACAGAGTCTTTGGATGTAAGCATCTCTAATTCTGTGATAGAGTTTATTAGCCTGACCTATTCATAAAAAAATGGCGATGTATTCATTATTGTTTCATTTTCAGCGATGTGCATGATTTTTTCTAGAACAATGAACGGAGCATTTTTCTTGTTAGCATTTTTTATCTTAATCGCCATTTTTTTACCTTTCAGGCGAGCCAATCTCACTGCATCTGCTTCGTTACAAGGCATTCGCAGTGAAAGACCACACCTTCATGCCTTGTGCCTCACATCTGCAGCAATCTTAACTCGTGAATAATCCAGGTTAGAATGATAAGGGAAAGAGTAAGGGGAAACAATATAAATTACTTTTATACAGTTTCGGAAATGTTTCCCTTTGGGGATTGGTTGATTTTTTTGAAGAATGTTAATAAACTAAAAAATGATATGAGGGAAAAAATATTTGCTTTTAGTCTGCTTTTTATTCTTGTCTTTAGTCTATCCTGGGGACAGGGCATTAGAAAACCTGTATGGGCTGGAAGATTTTATGATGCCCGGCCTCAGGTTCTTTCAGAGCAGATTGAACAGTGGTTGGAAGAGGCTGAATATAAGCCTAATCCTGATTCACAGCTTAAAGCCCTGATTGCCCCTCACGCAGGTTATGTTTATTCAGGTAAAGTGGCAGCCTATGCTTACAAGCAAGTTCAAGACAAGCCATTCGATGCAGTGATTATTATAGGACCAAGTCACCACTTTGGATTCAGAGGTTGTTCTATTTTTCCTAAGGGAAGTTATGCCTCTCCTCTTGGATTGATTGATATAGACCAGAATTTAGCCAAGAAGCTATCCCAGGAGACCGGGTATGGATTTATCCCAAAAGCCCATGAAAAAGAACATTCCATAGAAGTCCAGGTTCCTTTTATACAAAAAACAATTCCCAATGCCAAAATAATTCCTGTGATTATGGGGATTCCTTCAAAAGGTACTATTGAAACTCTATCCAAAGGAATGGCTGCCATTGCATCTGAGAAGAAAGTATTAGTGGTCATTTCTACTGACATGTCTCATTATCTTTCAAAGGAGCGAGCAAATAAGAGGGACCAAAACACCATCCATTTAATCAAGAGTAAAGACATTCAGAAGTTGGAAAGCAAGATTTTAAGCCAAGAAAATATAATGTGTGGGGGAGCTGGTGTTGTGGCAGCTCTTCAATATGCCATGTGGCTTGGAGAAACTCATGTTAATTTATTGTGCTATGATGACTCTTCCTCAGCCGGGGGGCCAGAATTTCAGGTAGTGGGATACATGGCGGCGGCTTTATATGTGAATAAAGAAACAGATAATTTTTCTCTTTCTCAGAGCGAAAAAGAGGCGCTTTTAAATATCGCGAGCTCAGCTATACAGAGTTACTTCAGAGAAAAGAAAATGATTTTCCCTGTACCTAGGAACCCGAAGCTTCATGTGGATAGAGGTGCCTTTGTGACTTTAAAAAGAAAGGGAAAATTGAGAGGGTGCATAGGATTTATTGAACCTATCGCCCCTTTATACAAGACAGTGGCCCAGGCAGCAGTCTATGCCGCATGTCAAGATGCGCGATTTCCACCCTTGTCTGTTTCGGAGCTGGAAGGATTGGAGATAGAAATATCTGTTTTAACCTTACCCCAGAAGATCGAGGATATTTCGGTTATTGAAGTAGGGAGACATGGCCTTATTATATCAAAGGATACAAAAAAGGGACTTCTGCTGCCACAGGTAGCCATAGAGCACAATTGGTCTAAAAGGAATTTTCTTGAACAGACCTGCCTCAAAGCCGGCCTTCCTAAAGATTCGTGGAAGAATGGGGCTGACATTTATATTTTTGAAGCCAAAGTTTTTCACTGAGTCACTTGCCTTTAGAAGTTAGATTAGAATATAAATTTTTAAACCAGCATTAAGGAGGAACAGGGTTGACTTTTTTGGCAAATTAGTTAAGAATCTTAAGGGAATTATTCAAAGGTATAAGGACAATGAAAAATATATTTAAGTCGTTTTTTACACTCATGCTTGCATCTTCTGCTTTTCTTATTGGTTTTTACTTGGGTAAAGAAAAGATCATATCTAAGATACCTGATTTTCAAGAAGATTTTGAGGAAAAAAAGTTGATGTAATCAAACGGATTTAATTTAAATTAGACTTGTTTATTAATAAAAAGAGAGAATCAGAATGAGTATATATGTCTTGGGAGCTATTATAATATTCGGGGTGTTTGTGATTATTTTGATAGTCAACCCGAATCTTTCCTGTTTTGGCAAAAAGATAAAATCGCCTTTTTATCCATCAATAAGAAAAAGAAAGAAAAAGTCTTCCAAAGAGAAAAAGATTGATGACTATGGATTTTCTTTAGTTGATGAGGTGTCAAGAAAAAGGCCGCGGGTCACCTCTATTGAACCTAGGGAGAGGCGAAAAAAACTCAAAAAAGAACCCAAAATAGATGACTATGGGTTTTCTCTTTCAGATGACAAGAAAAAGAGGGAGCCCCAAGAAGAAAAGGGTGAAAAGAAATAGGTGAAAAAAAGGGATTGTATCTA
>DASRVI010000301.1:0-2927 GCA_035655135.1 Acidobacteriota bacterium
CTATAAGGTAAAATATGTATGCATTAAAATAAGAATCATGACAAATATAAGCATAAGCATCATAATTTTCCTAAATAACTCCTAAAGACAATTATTCAAGAAAATATGTGTGGGGATGCATACATATTTTATGAACAACTAAGATAATTGACGAGGGAGATAAATAATGCTAATTTGTTTTTGTATGAAATTCCTTAAAGTACTCATAAACTCTCTTATCAGCGGCCTCTTTTTTTCCACCCTTCTAGCACTTTTGACATACAACTTAAACACAGATATGCCTTTTAAGATCTCTTCCTTTCTTCTTTTTACCTTGTTTCTCTGTGCTGTGTATGGAACAGTAACAGCTTTAGCTTGTTTTGTTTTCTTTTTCATCATTCAATTTTTCTCAGGGTCAAAAATAAATATTTACTTTGTGTCTCCCCCTTTTCTTTACATCAGTTCTCTTATCCTTGTTTTTGTTTTTCTCATTTTATCCAGAGCTAACTATAAGCTCTTTAGCAGCCTTTTAAGTCCTGAAATATCCAAACTCACTCAAAACCAAGTGATAAGTCTTTTGTTTGCTTTCATCATAGGGATCGTTTCTTTTTTATTTATCCTTATTTACAAAAAGAAATATATTTTCCTTGCAGTCTATTTCTGTTTACTGTTACTGAGTACAGGATACTCTTTTTACTTGAGAACTTGCTATCCTCAGCCAGAAACAGCTAAAAAAATAGCTGAGCTGGATGCAAAGTCTTTAGATAAAAAAATAACCATCATAGGCATGGAGGGACTGACTTTTGACTTCATCATACCTCTTATTAGTGAACAAAAACTTCCTAATTTTTCATGGCTGATGGAAGAGGGAAGCTGGGGAAAGCTCGAAAATTTCACTCCCACTGAACTCATTATTTTAAACAGATCCTTTAATACAGGAAAATTTCCTTATAAACATGGACAGGTATCCCGAGAAAAATGCATTCTTCTTCCTTTAAATATGGAAATATTAGTTATACCTCGTTTCATCCTTTTTAAACAAATGGAAAGGATCAAATTAATCAAGTGTCTTTTCCATGAAGCTCCAAAAAAGACTAAGGATATATGGGAGATTCTTAAAAATAACAACACTCCCTATTTAAAAAAAGATAAAGACTATCTTAACTCTGATATAAACAAATTATCATCCAACACAAAAAGTCTGTTGAACCGTTTTTTTGAAGACATAGACTTTGAATCCGATGAAATTCGACAGATTGCAAAAAATGCCTTTGCTTCTGATGCGGAATTCCTAAAATCTGTTGAGCAGGAAGCTGAAAAGGTAAAGCCTGAAATTGTTTACATTTTGCTCAGGGGAATCAATTTAGTGGAAAAATATTTTTATAAGTACAGCTTCCCTGAATTGTTTGAAGAGGTTAGTCAAGAAGAAATTAATAAATATGGCCCCGTTATGGAAAGATATTATCAATTCTATGATGAAGTTATTGGGAAGTATCTTGCAGCCAAGAAAGACAATGAGCTTCTGGTGGTTTATTCTCCTCATGGGATAGACTATCTTCCTGTTTGGAAAAGAATGGTGGAATTAGTGCTGGGAAATCCTAAAATATCAGCTTATCACGAAAATGCACCCAAAGGAGTGGTGTTTTTTTATGGAAAAGGCATCTCTCCTGGGAAGAATATTGAAGACATGAAAATCATAGACATGACCCCTACCTTCCTCCATTATCTAGGCCTCCCACTGGGAAAAGACATGGATGGCATTGTCAATAGTTCTATTTTTAAATCCAGCTTTAATATAGAGAATCCGGTTTTATACATATCTTCGTACGAAGAAGTGGATATCAAACCCCCTCAATAATTCGAATGAACAAGATGTAATCCTGGTTATTCACGAGTCGAGTTCGCGGCGTCATTGCGAGCGACCGCAAGGGAGCGCGGCAATCCAATGACCTTTTTTATAAGTTAAATGTTGTTGCGAGTGAAACGAGTAATCTTAAAGTACTTCGTATTACAGTGAGATTGCTTCGTCACTATGTTCCTCGCAATGACCTCTTTATAATTAAATAGTCGTCAGATCACAACGTCGCTTCGCTCCTCGTGATGACATTGACGTGGTCCTTCACCGCGAATGCCCTGCAACGAAGCAGATGCGGTAAGATCAGCTTGCCTGAAAGGTAAAAGTTGCCGATAATAAAATATGATAAAAACAACAAATAAGGAAAAATTTAAAATGGTCTTCTAGAAAACAGCAATGATGCAAGAATCATAACTGATTATAAATATGTATCGGCAGCTTTTATGAATGACCAGGATTAATGAATGATTTTGAACATGCGGTTCCATCTTGCCAGGGGGATAAACTTAATCAATCTTTTAAGTCTTTCTTTAAGACTTGTTTTTAAATAGGCATCCCTTTCCGCTTTATAAGAAAAATAAATCATCCAAGGTTTTCCCTTGATGTATTGTAAAGGAAGGGTTCCCCAATAACGGCTGTCCATGCTGTTATCTCTATTGTCACCCAGGACAAAACACTGGCCTGGAGGCACGGTTATGGGGCCAAAATTATCTCTTATGTAATCATCATAATGATAAGAATTGCTCTCTGTATAGACCTGAGAGTCATTATGGATCTTATAATCTTCAATGATCGGACTTCCGTTAATGAAAACCTGTTTGTCCCTTATTTTTACTTCATCTCCTTCCAGGGCTATCAATCTCTTCACAAAATCCTTGGAAAGCTGTTTGGGGTATTTGAATACAACAATATCACCTCTCTCCAATTCTTTGTTAGGAAGAAGCCAATCTTCAAGAGGGAACAAAGGCTCTTCATAAGCAAACTTATTCACCAGCAGAAAATCGCCCACCAAGAGTGTATCTTCCATTGAGCCTGTAGGAATCTGAAAAGCCTGCACCACAAAAGTCATGACAAAGAACACAAAAAGCGCTGT